>PWTC01000157.1 GCA_003563005.1 Candidatus Acetothermia bacterium | reverse complement strand
TTGACGAAGAGGCGGAGCGGGGGCTTGAGCAGCTCCAAGCGGCGATCGGTGAGGTGCGTGCGCTCCGAGCGGAACTCCGCGTCCCGGCAGCGGCCCGGCTGGAGGTGATCCTGTCGGGAGACGATGCATCGGGAGCGGACTTCGTGCAGACCTTCGGCCCTGCATTCGAGCGACTGGCCAGGGCCTCGTCGGTCCGCTTCGCGCCCGCGTACACCCCTGGCGACCGTACGGCACGCGGCGTGGCGGGTTCCTTCAACGTGTATCTTCCGCTTGGCGGGCTCGTGGATTGGGACGCCGAGCTCGAACGCCTCAAGCGTGAACTGGGGAAAACGGACGCGGAGATCGCGGCGCTTGAGGTGAGACTGGGCAACGCCACCTTCCGTAGCCGCGCACCGGAGGACGTGGTGGCCAAGGCGCAGCGAGAGTTAGAGGAGCTCATGCGCCATCGGGAGCGACTTGTCCGCCATGTAGAGGAGACCGCAACGTGAAGGGCATCCCCGAGGGGTTGCTGGGCTCGGAGCGGACGGTGAAGCCCGGGCTTGAACGCACGCAAGCGCTCCTCGAGAGGTTGGGACATCCTGAGAGTCGCTTCCCCGCGATCCACGTCGGGGGCACGAACGGGAAAGGATCCGTGGTTGCCTTTCTTGAGTCCGTCCTGTTGGCCTCAGACATCAAGGCTGGCGCGTACACATCGCCCGATTTGGGTGACCCCACGGAACGCATTCGCGTGGGCGGGGTGCGCATCCCCGAGGAGACATTGGCAAGCCTGATCCTCGAGGCGGTGGAACCGGTGCAGCCGCTCGAAGAAGGTCCCGGCCGTCCCACGTTCTTCGAGGCCATGACCGCGGCCGCGCTTGCCCACTTCGATCGCCAGGGGGTGGACCTGGCGGTCGTGGAGGTTGGGCTTGGGGGTCGTTACGACGCCACGCGGTGTCTCGCGTGGCCGCTGCTCACGCTCGTCACCTCGGTGGAACGGGACCATGTCGAGTTCTTCGGCCCAGGACTGCACAAGGCCGCATGGGAGAAGGCAGGCATTGCCGCGAGTGGCGTGCCGCTCCTGACGGCCGAAACGAAGGGAGACGTGCTCGCCGTGCTCACTGACGTGTGTCGCGATTCGGGGGCGGCCCTGACGGTTGTGCAGCCAGACGACGTTGAGCTGGTCGAACTGAGCTGGGATCGTGCTGTGTGGGCCTCGCGAAGCGATCCACTAGGTCTTGAACGCTTCGAGACCTCCTTGCTCGGAGTGTACCAGGCACAGAACCTGTCCCTCGTCTTGGCCGCGCTGGCCGAGCTCAGTGGCGGACTCGAGATGCGTGTCGACACGGTGCGCGAAGGGCTTCGCGTGGCGCGATGGCCGGGCAGGTTCGAGCTGGTGCACAGGCGCCCGTGGGTCGTTCTAGATGGCGCACACAACCCCTCGGCGGCGCGGGGCCTCCTCGCCACGCTCGAGCGTTTGGCAGGCAGCGCCTCTCGGCGTACCCTGTTGTTCGGCGCGCTGCGCGGCAAGCTCGTGCGTGAGATGGCGGATGTGTTGTTCCCGCACTTCGATGAGGTGGTCCTGGTCACGCCATCATCGGACCGCGCCATCCCCGCCGAGGCGCTGGTGCCGCAGGCCCGCCGGAAGGCGCGCGCCTGGCAAGTTGCGGGGAGCGTGGCCGAGGCGGCCCAACAGGCGCTTGCGCGGGCAAGGGAGGATGAACTGGTCCTGATGGCCGGTTCGCTTACGGTTGTGGGGGAGGCACGGCGTGTCCTGGAGGCAGTCGCTTGAGCAGGTGAAGTCCCGCCCCCTGCCGGCCCATGTGGCGATCATCATGGACGGCAACGGGCGGTGGGCAAAGGCGCGCGGCTTGCCGCGTGCCGAGGGACACCGACGCGGTGAGGAGACAGCCGAGCGCGTCGTGCGCTTCGTGGGCGAGGAGAAGCTCGCCGGCTACCTTACGCTGTTCGCCTTCTCGACGGAGAACTGGGGACGCCCTGCCCAAGAGGTACGCTTCCTCATGGGCTTGCTCGAGGCGTTCCTCCGCGCGAAGCTCGAGGAATTGCATGAGGCAGGCGTGCGGCTGCGCGCTTTGGGTCAGCTGGATAGGTTGCCGCAGGGGCTACGTCAGGCGGTCGAGCGAGCGGTGCGCCAGACACGTGACAATACAGGTCTGAACCTGTCGGTGGCGCTCAGCTACGGAGGACGCTGGGATCTGGTCGAGGGCGCGCGGGCGGTGAGCCACGCTGTGGTACACGGTGAGCTAAGCGCCGCGGCACTGGACGAGGAGGCATTTCGAACTTATCTGCCCAGCGGAGAGCTACCGGATGTTGACCTCCTGATCCGGACGGGCGGTGAGCGACGCCTGTCGAATTACCTCCTGTGGGAGCTCGCGTACGCCGAGCTCTTGTTCACCGACGTCCTCTGGCCCGATCTCACAGAGGAGCACGTACTGGAAGCCTTGATCGAGTTTCAAGAGAGGACGCGACGGTTCGGGAGGGAAGTCGGATGAGCCAGACGGTCAAACGCGTGCTGACCGGGATCGTCGCCATGCCTGCTGCGCTCGGGATCTTCTGGATCGCCTGCGCCTATCAGCTTGACTGGTTGGTGGGGCTTGCCATTTCTGCGGTCGGGGTGTGCGCAGGATGGGAGTACATCCAGATCGTCTCCAAGCTGGGGATTCCTCAGCCGAAGGAGTTCCTATTGGGCGCCATCCCGCTCTACCTGATGCTCTCGGTCCTGTGGGAAGGGCAGTACGCGTTGCTCATCGGTTGGGGCGTGGCCTACTTCACCGTGCTGTACAGCTTCTTCCGGAAGGGGTCTCAGGAGGGCTTCTTCGCAGCCATGGCAGGGATCTTCGGGTTCCTGTACATCCCCGCGCTGCTGAGCCTCATCTACTTCCTGTACCGGGGAGGGTTCGCCTTTGTGGCCCACTTCCTGCTCATCGTGTGGGGCTACGATATCGGTGCGTTTGCCGTCGGCAGTGCCTTCGGGAGACACCGTCTGTTGCCCAAGATCTCGCTGGCCAAGACGTGGGAAGGAGTGGGAGGCGGGCTTGCCGTGGCGGTACTTGCGGCGATCGTGTTCCCGCCCTTCTGGCAGGACTTCTGGCGCTTTCTGCCGCACATCCTCGCGCTGGGCGTATGCACAGGGTGTGCCGCGCAGCTTGGCGATCTGTTCGAGTCGCTTTTCAAGCGTGCGGCGGGCGTCAAGGACTCCGGCTGGCTCGTGCCGGGGCACGGGGGCATGCTAGACCGGATCGACGGGATGCTGGCCGCCTTGCCCGTCTACTTCGCCTACATGCGTTTCGTCCTCGGCCTGCTCAGCAACGGGCCGGGGAATCCGTAGGGAGCGCCGTGCGCGCCCGTCGAATGCAGGGCGATGTTGAGGTGACGCTCGTCGGGGCGGCAGCGAACGCCTGCCTGCTGTCCCTCAAACTGGGCGTCGGGCTCGCGGTGGGCTCGGTGGCGCTGGTGGCCGACGGGGTTCACTCGCTGAGCGACCTGACCAGTGATGTCGTGGTCTTGGGAGGGCTGAGGCTCGCCCGGCGTCCGGCTGACGACCGTCACGCCTACGGGCACGGCAAGTTCGAGACCCTGACAGCTGCTGTGGTCGCCCTCACGCTGCTGGGAGCCGGTGGATGGCTCATCTGGGAGGCGATCGCCGGGTTGGCCCGCGGCCTCGAAGCCGTCCCCGGGGGATGGATGGTGGGCGTGGCGTTCGCGTCCCTGTGCGCCAAGGAGAGCCTGTACCGGATCACAGCGCGTGTCGCCCGGGCTACTGGCAGCTCGGCGCTTGCGGCCAACGCCTGGCACCACAGGTCCGACGCGTTCTCCTCACTGGCGGTCATGGTCGGCGGGGTGGCTGGCTTGACCGGATTCCCGCAAGGAGACGCATGGGCAGGGATCGCCGTGGGACTGCTTGTGGGTTGGGCCGCGGTTCGACTGCTCTTGAAGGCTGGCCATGAGCTTCTGGAGGGGGCGCTTCCTGCAGGATCGGTAGCCCGGGTGGCCAAGGCGATCGAGGAGGTCGAGGGGGTCTGTGCCTGGCATCGGCTGCGCACGCGGGCGGTGGGCCGGGAGGCGTTCGTGGATGTGCATGTGAAGGTGGATCCAGAGATCAGCGTGCGCGCTGGCCATGACCTGGCCACTGAGGTCGAGGCTGCCGTGCGCGCAGCGCTCAGCGGTCGTGCCACAGTGACCGTCCATGTGGAACCGGCGAAGGAGGAGCGATGAACGAACTGGTGGAGTTCTTCTGCGAGGCCGTCTCGCACGACAGCCTCTCCGGCGAGGAGCAAGCGTTCCTGGAGTGGCTGGCCGCGCGCTTGGGGCGAGACCTTGGGGCGGATTGCTCCTTCGACGAGTACGGCAACCTGATCGCGCGCCTCCCCGGGGGAAGCGGCATGCCGATCGCCCTCAGCGCGCACGCGGACACGGTCAGGCCCGGGCAGGGCATCGTGGCGATCGTCGAGGATGGCGTGATCCGCTCGCAAGGCGACACCATCCTCGCCGCCGACGACAAGGCCGGCATCGCAGCGATCTGGGCCGGGCTGCGGCGTGCGGAGCGACGGCCTCCAGTGGAGTTCGTCGTGACCCGTCAGGAGGAGGTCGGCCTCCTCGGGGCCAAACACCTCGATGTAGGCGGGCTACGGGCACAGATGGCATTCGTGCTCGACGGCGACGAACTCGACACGATCGTGATCGGCGGACCCTCGCACTTCACGATCGATATCGACATCCACGGACGCGCGGCCCACGCCGGAATGGAGCCCGAGAAGGGCGTCTCGGCCATCAAGGCCGCTGCGTGCGCCATCGCAGCGCTCCCCGAGGGCCGTATCGACCAGGAGACCACGGCCAACATCGGGACGATCCGAGGGGGGCTCATCCGCAACGGGGTGCCCGAGCACGCGACGCTTGCTGCCGAATGCAGGAGCCTTGTCCATGAGAAGGCCGAAGGGCTGGCCGCGCGCTACCGACAGACGTTCGAGCAGGAAGCCGCCCGGCTGGGTGCCCGTGCCGAGGTGAAGGTGCAGCTAGCGTACCGGGCCTCGCGCCTCGACGAAACGGAACCGGTGGTGCGTCTGGCCCGAGCCGTGGTACGTGAAGTGATGGGCAGCGCCCAGCTCAAGGTCATCTGCGGGGGGACCGACGCCTCCATCTTCAACGGGGGCGGGCTGCCCTCGGCCGTACTGGGCATGGGCGCGCGGGGGGCGCACACCACCGACGAGCACATCCGGGTCGAGGATCTTGAGCGGGCGGCGCAGATCGTTCAGGGACTGGTCGAGCGTGCCGCAGACGGAGGTCGAACGGAGGACGGCTGAGGCGGGGCCAGTACTGTGAGGGAACGGGGCAGGACCTCGATCTCCACGGGTGTCATCCCGATGATGTCCCCGTCGGCCTGCACCGGCCGCGGCACCGGGCACTGGATGGCAACGGTATGCGCTGCCTGGAGGAACTCTGCGGACAGCTTGGGACGGCGCCCGACGAGCGTAGCGAGAATGTAGCGAGGATAGTCGAACAACGCCTGCGTGCTCATCACCCACACGTCGAGCCGACCATCGTCCACGCGGATGTCCGGGGCATATGGATACAGCAGCTTCGTCAAGACACCGCAGTTGTTCACCATGACCTCTACAGCGCGGTAGACGTAAGTATGCCCGTCGACGACGACACTGAAGCGTCGGGGTCGCGCAGTGAGCACCTTGACGATCGTCGTGCCTACGTAGGCAAGAAACCCGAAACGGCGCTTGCCGGTTCGCGGTGTGTCCCCGATGACCGCAGCACTGACCCCCACCCCGACGTTCAACACGTAGATCCGCCCCGCAATGCGCATGGTGTCGATCTTGACAGGCTCAGCCGGGCCAGTGAGGAGCTCCGTGGCACCATGCACGGACTGGGGAATGCCCAGCTCCTGGGCAACGAAGTTCGCTGTTCCTACAGGGATGATGCCCAGGGGAATGCGTGTACCCTGGAGTCCATCCAGCGCGGCCGACACCGTGCCATCCCCGCCGATCGCCACCACCAACTCGAAGCCCTCCGGCAGCCTCCGGCGGACGACATCCCCTGCATGCTCGCCCTCACGCGTCTCATGAAACGTGCATGCAATCCCGGTTTCGCCCAAACGGCCCTCTACCGTCCGGCGGAGTGCCGCAGGATCAACCCTTCCTGCGACCGGGTTCATGATAGCCAGTGCTTTCACGTGCCTCCCAACGCCTGGCGAAGCCGCGCGGATAGGCTTGTCATCCCAATAACGATCCTTGCCGTGCCCGGGATGCGGGGCTGCGCCTCTTGGGCATTGTACGCCCGAGCCGCCCCGGAGGTATGATCAGCGTGAGCGCCGACAGCGCGACTTGACCCGGTGTGCGCCCGGACAGTAACATGCAGGCGAGGTCCCCGGTAGCTCAACTGGCAGAGCGGCTGGCTGTTAACCAGTAGGCTGGAGGTTCGAGTCCTCCCCGGGGAGCAAGCACTGTTCAGATCTGCATTATCATCGCTTCGTGTCCACTATGCGCAAGTCCGCGTCAAGGATGATCTCGTCGGAGCGTTGCGTGGTATGTGTCCCAGGCTGGCGTCCAGTTCGAGTGGCCGCTAGTCGCTCCTGCGATCCAGTCCTCCACCCGTTGACAGAAGACCGCCTGGTTTACTCCCGGCAGCGGCAGGGTTGGACATCGGCGTACCAGCGGTGGTGACGCGACAGACAAGGGCACCATCTCGCTGTTCACCAGCGCACCAGTCCAGTTGACCACGAGGCAGTGGCCGTTGGCCCAAGGCTACGGGGGCATGCTATAGTGCTCCTCGAAGAACGTTGCGCCTATCTACTCAACTGGGAGGAGAGCCGATGCTGAGGTGGAGTACTGTCGTAGGTGCTGCTGTCGTTATGGGACTCGTCGGGCTGGCGTGCGTGAGCCTTGTGCTGGCTCAGGACGCGTGCACGCGTACTTACCGCGGCGATCTGGTGCTGGAGGGGAACCAGCGCTTGGTGATCACTGAAGGCGTGCTGTGCGTGGGAGGGGACATCATCCTGCGCGACAACGCCCGGCTCGAGATCAGCAACGCCACGCTGAGATTGACAGATCCCACACAGACGTTGTGGGGGCGCGAGGTGTTCATACTGCTCTTCGACGAAGCCCAGCTTACGATGAGCCAAGTGACCCTGGAAGCTCCAGGCCCTGGCGGCGGGAACATCTGGATAACCGCACGCAATGAGTCCCAGATCACGCTCAACAGCGTTGACACCGATGGTGCAGCAGGGTTAGTGGTGGATCCACAAGGTGCATCGCGCGCCCAAGTCGCCAGGTCAACGTTACGTGAGCTCCGCGTCGCAGAACAAGCGTCACTGGACGTCAAGGATTCCAGGGTTGAAGGGAGTGTCAGCCTCATCTTCTCTGGAGCGGCACAGACAGAGCTTACTGGCCTGCGGAGTGGATTGCAGACATCGTGGGTGGCTCGAGGAGATGGGGGCACCGGATTCAGACTCTCGCTCACCGAGACATACGTGGAAAACTGGGATGTCTCGATGACTGACCGGACCCGCCTTACGATTCGCGATTCGTACTTGATCAGCATGGTCCTGTCCGTTGGAGATGGTTGGGGATCGCTGCAGGACCTGCGCCCGCAGCGATATCTGTCTTGGTCTCTCCAACAAGGGGCAGAGGGAATGGGAAACCTTGTCCTCGAAAGGACAACTGTGGAGAACTGGGGGCTCTTTGTGCAGAATAGAACCTCGCCATTGACGATAAGCAGGTGCGACTTGCAGGGCATACAAGTCCTCAACAGCACGATGCACCTCCATCTAGATGATGTGGTTCTGGACACGTTCGTTGCAGCATGGGGGGGCGGACAGCTCAGACTTACCTGTAGTGACCTTGTCATGAACTGGGGACTTGAGCTTCGTGACATGCGGTTGATCGTTGCAGGAACTCTCCTGGTCGGGATCGAGAGTCCCAGGATCGTCTGGAATAACGCTTCGGCCGGCCGCGAGTACGAGGCACGCGTCCGCGACAGGGCACGCGAGCCCGTGTCCGGTATGCGCATCGGACTTGAGGGCCCGAACGGGCGGG
>PWTC01000040.1 GCA_003563005.1 Candidatus Acetothermia bacterium | reverse complement strand
GGCCAGTGCCACTTCTGTGTGCACAGGTTCCGGATAGCCCGAGTGCACGATCGCGGAGAAGTCGATCGGTCCGTTGGGCAGAACGGAGCCCGCGTGCTCCGCCCAGGCCTCCAGTACAGCGGTGGCCATGTAGTTCAAGGTGTCGTGGTATAGCGAGGCCACAAGGATCACGTGCCGGCATCCAGCCAGCGCCTCCTCCGCGGCGGCAAACTCCCCGGAGAGTCCACCACTCGCTGCAACCTCGACATACCGCATCTGTGCTCCCTCCGCGGCCAAGGCATCGGCGAGGAAGCGTGCGATCGCCGCCGAGTTGCTTCTGCGTCGGTTGCTGGCCGCGACGACGGCCACAATCCCGTTCACAGGAGAACCTCCATCTCCTCCATCAGTTTCCCGATGTCCTCGGCAAGGGTCTCAGGCTGCAACTGTCCCCGTAACACCACAGCCCGATGGTCAGCCTGGTAATTGACGGCATTGCGCTCGGCAAGGCGCGTGTACAGCGACCTGGCCTCAGGGTCATCCTGCGGCTGCCATCCGACGAACAGCATGAACGGACGTCGCGGATAGCGTAGCCTATGGTGCATCTCCCCCTGATACCGCGTGAAGCAAGGGTGGACAACCGGCAGTGTGCGTTCTAGTGCGCGCTTGGCCGCAGCCGGGTACCCTCCGAACCGGACCTCCGACACGAACGCGAACAGATGGGCACGGGCCATGAGACGCGGGATGTCCCGCCCGTCGTCAGCGAGGGCACACTCGCCGGGCCGCCGAAACGCGCAGGCGCTACAGGCAAGGCAGGGCAGGATACGACTGCTGTGAACGTCCATCTTGCTCACCCGCCATCCCTGATCGCACAACGCGTGCGCCAGCGCCTGACCGATGAGATCGGGAGGGCTGCCCGCGACGCTACTGCCGTTCAGCACGAACGCTTGCCGTATCGCACCATCACTGCGCATGACCGAGCATTATGCCGGAGCGCCACCGTCATCGCACGTCGCTTGTGTCCGTGCTTACAAGACCAGACGAGTCCGAAGTATGGCGGGCTCGGGGCCGGATCGCTCCCTCATCTTCCAGTCCGCCGTGTTCTCCGGCCTCTCCTACCTGCGACGGTTGACTCGCCCTAGATCGACAGGCGATCGCGGAAACGAGCCACCATCTCAGCAACGCGACGTGCGCGACTGCGTCGGGACCAGTTCACCACCCCAGAGTCAAGAACCTCGGCCCCTTTGGCGGAGCAGATCTTGCGCATCTGGCGAACCGCTACCTTCCCGCCCATCCATGCAAACGGGAAGAACTGCGTCACGAAACACATCACTCGCTTCCCCTCGAGCGAGGGCAACCTCTGAAGGTAGGTCTGCATGACCGAAGACAGCGCAAAGGCATGCACGGGGGCGCCGAGTATCATCGCCTCGTAGCCGGATATGTCCGGTGTGCTCTTGAGTTGAACATCCTTGTCCCTCGGCTTGATCTCGCCCACCGCTTCGAGCCGCTCCACCGTCACCGAATGCCCTGCTCCAGTCAGTGCCTCCGCAAGGCCTTGCGCCACCGACGCGGTGTTCCCCGTCTGTGAATGCACCACAATCACGATGTTCATCCTTTCCCTCCCATGGTCCAGGATAGATCGGCGGTGCGTCCTATGACAAGGCAGCACCCACAGCACGGCCCATACCGTCGGACATGGCGACGTAGACGCCCCCCCCTGCGCCAACCCGTTCGGAGAGCGCATGACAGCGATTTAAAGCATTCGTGCTATCTAGACTTGATCTTGATTATGTGCTAGGGTGAGGACACTCAGCACTCGCGACAGCCGGGCGTCGGTGGGTGACAGCGACCGGCAAGACCGAGAGTGGGCGGGCCCTATGCGCGAACGGCGACTGAGATGTCGGCTCTTCGGAGGACTGCACGTCTGGCGCGGGAGCCAGGCCGTGGATCCTCGCGAATGGAGGACGGAGAAGAACCGCGCACTGCTGGCCATCCTGGTTGGGGCGCGAGGAGAGCTGTTCCACCAGGAGCGATTGGTCGAGTGGCTCTGGCCCGGGCCGGGGAGCAACCGCCGAGGCGCTTCCCTCCGCAAGAGGATCAGCGAGCTCCGGCGCATCCTAGAGCCAGATCTATGTTCCCGGGCACACTCCCGGTATATCGTCACCGCCCCCTGTGGCTATCGCTTCTCCGACTGCACCGACTGCTGGGTCGACGTGGAGGAGTTCTCCGAGCTGTGTGCTGAGGGCGAACGGCTCGAGCGGTCGGGAGATTTGCACGCGGCCGCAGACACTTTCCAGGCGGCGGTCGATCTCTACGGAACCGGCTATCTCCCAGACTTCAGGTATGCAGAGTGGGCGCTGCCACACCGCGAGAACTGGATGTTGGCCTACCTGGATGCCATCGAGCGTCTTGTGGAGTGCGCCCGCCACACGGGTGACCACCAGCGCGCGATCATGGCTTGCCAACGGGCACTCCGGATCGATCCGTTGCGAGAGAGTCTGCTCAAACCGCTCATGGAGCTCTACCTCCAAGCAGGAAACCGTGCCTTGGCGCGCGCAACCTATGAGAAGTTCGCTCGCGAGCTGGACAGGCTGCTGGGGCTGCCTCCTGGGCGCGAGCTGCGGGATCTCTACGCGCGCACCCGAGAGAGCACACACACGCCGGGGACAAGTGCAGAACCGGGAACCGCAGAGCTTACGGCAGTCTGGGACGGTCTGCCTCTCGTGGGCCGCGAACGGGAGCGCGCGCTCATCGAGAGCCGGCTGCACCGAGCGGGACAGGGGCATGGCGGGTTGCTCCTGGTACTCGGCGAGCCAGGCGTGGGGAAGACGCGCCTTGTTGCGGACGTACTAGGCCGCGCGCAGGCGGCCGGCATGCTCACGCTGAGCGGCCGGTGCCCTGAGGAGGATGCATCTCGGCATGAGCCGCTGCTGGAAGCCATTCGGGCAGGACTGCACATGCTCTCTGCTCGCCAGCTCAACGAGATGCCCGAGGTGGCGCGTTCGTTTGCCTGGCACCTGCTCCCGGAAATGCGCAACGCCGTGCCACGCGCCCCCCGCATGCGCTATCTTCCCGGACGCGACGGGCGCACGTGGAAAGCCCAGAGCATCGCACAACTCCTGAAGGGATTGGGAGCACTCGGGAGCTTCACCTCTCCCATCCTGATCGTGCTGGACGATCTCCAGAACCTGTCGCAGACGACAGGCGAGCTCCTGATGGACGTCTCCGAGCGGCTTGCCCGAAGTCCTGTGCTGATCATCGGTGCGGTCCGGGAAGGGCCGCGGGCGAGCCTCTTGCTTCCGTTGCTCCGTCGTGCGCCCTCGGTCGATGAGATCCTGATCGGGCCGCTTGATATGCCGTCCGCCCATGCCCTACTGCACAGGTTTCTCGACCCCTCGCACAAGGGCCACGTGCGGGCGCTCTGCAAGCACACAGGCGGAAACCCATCTCTCATGATCGCCCTACTGCATGCTCTGCTGGCGGAGGCGAAGGCGGAGATGTCCCCCGCCGGAACACTGCGTCTGCACAGCGTCGACTGGCAGAGTCTCCCACGGGAGACCGCAGCGCTCGTCCGGCAACGGATCGAGCGACTGGAGCGCGTCGACCGGTCAGTCCTCCGCATCCTGGCCGTGCTGGAGAAACCGGCGGAACCGGAGCTCCTTGCGCTTTTGTGGTCAAGCAATGGAGAACTGCTGGAGAACGCTCTCGAACGGCTCCTCACGGCTCGATTTGTCCGACTGGACGAACGAGGGCGATGTTACATCCCTCAGGCACCTGTCCGTCAAGCTGTGCTGGGGGACCTGGACGACGAAAAGAGGCGGCTGTTGCACTGGAAGGCAGCACGCGCGTTGGAAGCACTGCCGGCGACCCTCTGGAGAAACGGAACAGCTGCCGACATCGCGCAACACGCCTTTCGCTCTGGCGACTGGCAGCGGACGCTTCGCTATTCGCTTCAGGCACTGCGTTCAGCGGTGCGGGAGTACCGATGGGACGAGGTGCTGTTCCTGGCAGATCTGGGACTCGGAGCGGCGGACAGCCTGGGCACGGAGCGAACGCTCACCGAGCGCTTCGAGATCTTGAGGGCGAGAAGCAGCGTGCTCGAACAACTGGGGCGGGAGCAAGAGCATGAACGTGACCTCAAGGAACTCCAGTGTTTGACCGATCACCTGGGAGATTCAGCGTGCCGGGGCGAGGTACAGGAACAGTGGGCGGAACACCTCCGCCGCCGAGGGGAGTGGGACTCAGCGATCGCATGTGCCCAGAAGGCTCTGGCACTGCACACCGAGACTGGGAATCGACTGGGCGAGGCGAGGGCGAAGAACCTGCTGGGCGACCTTCTCTGTGCAAGTGGGAATCCACAAGGAGGGCGGCCGCATTTGGAGTGTGCGTCGCTCCTGTTCGAGGACCTCGCCGAAGAAGAGGGGTTGGCCGCAGCCCAGAACAACCTGGGCCTCGTCAGTCGAAGGCTGGGCCAGCACGCAGCAGCGCTCGCGCACTTCGAGCGCGCCCTGGCCGTGCGCGACAGGCTGGGAGACATCCGTGGCCGCGTTCAGATCCTGGCGAACATCGGCAGTGTTCACTGGAACCTCGGCCGGCCGCTAGACGCTATGGACGCCTACTCCAGGGCAGCTGAACTGCTCAGTAGCATGGGAGACAAGCACGGAGAACTCAAGGCCCGTTTCAACACAGGGATCGTCCTGTCGGACCTAGGCCGCTACGAAGAGGCCCTCGCATCCTACGGGCATGCGCTCACGTTGGCGAGGGAGATCCGAGATCGGTCCAGCGAGGGAGCCTGTCTCACCGACATGGGCACCGTGCACGCAGCTTTGGGTGGTTACGACGAAGCGGAACGCTTGCTCAAAGAGGCGTGCGGGATCCTTGAGGAGAACAGCGATCGCCATCGACTGGGCATCGCACTCCATAACCTCGCACGGGTGCACCTTTGCTTGGGGTGCCCCGTCGAAGCCAAGGCGGGGTTCGAACAAGCCTACGCACTCCGCAGCGTGCAGGGTGACGGGCGCCGTGAGGCCTCGGACCTCTGTGGGATCTCCGACGCCCTCCATGCGCTCGGCCTAGCTGACCATGCACTGCGGTCTGTCCACGAGGCTCTAGGAATCGTCGAACGGCTTGAGGATCCGGGACCTCGCTTGGAGGTGCTCTGGCGGCTCGCAGAGATCGAGCTAGCGCTGGGCCACAAGGAACAAGCAGAACGTTGGGCGAAGGAAGCTCTTCAGCTCCTCGCAGCGCATGGAAGCGGGATCGTCGAGCAGCCTCAGGCTGCCTGGTACGGGTGTTATCGCGCGCTGGGAGCCACAGGCGAAGAGGCTCTCGCCGCACTGCATGCCGCCCATGACGAGATCGTGAAACGGGCGGAGCGGATCGCTGACCCAAGGCTCAGATCCAACTACGTAGACTCGATACCGCTGAACCGTGCTGTGGTCGAGGCATGGACCTCCACACGCGGCACATGCTACGGCGATTAGGCAGGAGGAGACGCTGTCCTGCGCCGTTGCACATTACTTGCACATCGACCTGCTACGCTCCGTGCTGCGACGCGATGGCCCGCCGTCATGCTTGATGGGGGAACGCCGGCAAGGGGGGGATGCACGGGGGCATCCCCCTCTGCCGCAGTTCCAGGAGGGATAGTGCGACAGGCTACGCTCGAGACCCGTGTGTTGGAGCATGCGCGCCTTCAGGCGGACTACTGGCGCGAGGCGCAACGCGGTACGTCCATGTCAGTCCACGAGCGGTACCAACGCGAACTCGCCGGACTGCGCCGTGAGATCCAGCAGGTTCAGATGCCCTGCCCGCTCGGCGAGATCCTCGTTGACATGGGGTTCGTGGCACGCCACGACGTGGATTGGGCCGTTGAGGAGCAGCACAAGCGCAAAGAACATGCGCTGCTTGGAGAGATCCTCCTGGAGCAGGGTCTCCTGAGCCCCTCCGCCCTCATCCAAGCCCTGCGCAGACAGCTAGGGCTCTGGGATCCGAATCGGCTGCCTACGCCGAGCCCGCATCCGCACCCCCCCGCACTTACGCCGACTCAGGAGTAAACACCTGCTTCACTCCGCATCTCAGGCTTGCGAAGCCGCACGTGGAGGAAGTAGGCGACGATCTGCGCGTCTTGGATCGAAGGGTGCACCTTCACTGTCTCTGCGCTGGGGCAAGGTTCCGCGAACCGCTCGATCACGAAGCCCTTGTCGAGCACCAGGTTGAGCCAGCTGCTGAGCGTCTGCGTGAAGCGCGGCACCCTGAACTTCGGGAAGCGAGCCCTCTCATGTGGAGGAGCCGCGCTGAAGATCCACTCGCTGGGATCGCCCCTGAGTTCGTGGAAGTAGCCGCCGATCTCGTAGGCAAAGGTCAGGCCATCCCTGCCGCGCAGGTTCTTCCGATGCGGCGTGTCGAAGCACGGGTGAAGGATGGAGAACTGGAAGAAGCCCCCCGGCATGAGCACCCGGTGAATTTCGGCCAGCACCCGATGTACCTCGGGCATGTCCATCAGACTCATGATCGCCACGAGGAAGTCGAAGGTGTTGCCGGCAAAGGGGAGTTCAAGCGCGCTTCCCTCGACGTACGTTATGCCCAACGGTTGTCGGGCTTCCGTGTCACGAGCATGCCGGATGAACGTCGGTGCAATGTCCAGCCCGGTCATCCGCGCACCGGCCTGGGCAAGGAGCCGCGTATTGTGTCCCTCGCCACAGCCGACATCGAGACCCTTGAGCCCTTGTATATCAGGGAGGAGTTTCAGAAACGCTGGAGTGTTGAGCTGGTCACGGTAGACATCGTAACCAGCTCGGGCCAGCTGCGTCCATGCCTCGGCGTTCCCCTCCCAGCAACGCCGGACGTCCCGTTCGCCCATCTCCATAACGTGCCTCCGTGGTGTGGTTGTCTCCCCTGTGCTACAGCGCAGCGCGGATGAAGCGATCGATGTCCCTTCTGAACGCTCTTAGACAGCCGACATCCACGTAGAACATATGGCCGGCCTCGTAGTTGACCATCTCGATGTTGCCCCGCAGCTGGCGATCGACGTTCATGTGGCTGAGCATGTACTGTGTGGCAAAGTGGGGCGTCGCCAGATCGTAGTACCCTTGGGCGACGAACACCTTGGTGTGTGGACTCCTGGCCATGGCGGCCCGGAGTTTCTCGCCGGTCGCGGGCATCATCCCCTTCTCCCACTCCCAACTTTTGTTCACGGCCATGCTGAGCACTTCGTAGTTCAGATCGGTCTCGATCCCCAGCTCAGCGCGCGCGTAACGGTTGAAGGCCGCGGTGTAGGGAGGGGCTGTCGCCACGATCGACGGATCGAACTCGGGGTACTCCGTGACCGTCAGCGCCTCCACGCCCTTGAATCTGGAGTCGATCCGCCCCGCGCTACGGCGTTCAGCACGCAGGAGTTCCTTGCAGAACCGCTGGATGTGCACCCGCAGGTTCGTGCCCAGCACATAGTCCAGTTCCAGTCCTGTGTACCTGGCGAGCTTCTCTCCCACAGTTCGCTGCTCGGCCTCTCCGAGCCGATCTCCCTTCATCAGCGCCACCGTCAGCTCCGACTCCGACCAGGCCTCGACCTCCGATAGCAGCTCCGGCAACTCCCGTCGCTGCAATTCGTCGTCGAGTCTCCGGTGGTACCACGCCGTCGCACAGTACGTCGGGACGAAGAGCTGGAAGGGAAGATCGCTGCCGGGCATGAAGAAGATCGCCGACAGATCGAGCGCCGTCGAGATGAGCACGATGCCGTTGAAGGCAATGCCGCGGTCGACGAGGTGTGCAGCCAACCCCGCGGCCCGCGTCGTCCCGTAGCTCTCCCCTGCGAGGAAGAGCGGCGAACCCCAGCGATCGTAACGCGTCAGGTAAAGGCGGATGAACTCGCCGACCGACGTGATGTCGCCCTCCACGCTCCAGAAGTTCTTGTCCAGCTCCTCTTTGGCCGCGCGGCTGAACCCTGTGCCCACAGGATCGATGAAGACGAGGTCCGACTGGTCAAGCCAGGTGTAGGCGTTGTCCTCGTACCGGTAGGGAGGCGCGGGCATCCAGCCCTGCGGCTCCATGACCACCCGCCGGGG
>PWTC01000060.1 GCA_003563005.1 Candidatus Acetothermia bacterium | reverse complement strand
TTGTGTTCGCGGGCCCCCCGCACGATCAGCTGATCCATACCAGGCGCTCTAGAAACGCTCCCCCTCCGCGGCTCGGATGACACACGCACGCCAGCGTAGATGGTAGCCACACGCCGCCGCTGCCGCCAGGACACCCTGTGGGCACAAGCCAAGGCGTCGTGTGGAGCTGCCCTTGACCGTACACTCTGGTTCATGAGCGAGGTCGTGCGGCGCCACTACGACGGATGCTACGAGCGGGAGTGGGAACGGCTCGGACGCCCCTACCGTCGGCTCGAGCTTGTGACCACGCTGCATCTGATCGCGCGGTACTTCCCCGCTGAGGGACATATCGCCGACATAGGTGGCGGGCCGGGCCGCTATACGGCCGAGCTGCTCAAGCGTGGCTACCGCGTGACGCTGGTGGACCTCGCGCCGCGTGCGCTAGGGTTCGCCGAGACCAAGCTTGCCGAGCTCGGACTTGTCCCCGAGCAGGTGTTGTGCGCCGATGCGTGTGACCTTGCCGGCCTGGCCGACGGAGCGTTCGACGCGGCGCTCTGCATGGGCCCGCTCTACCACCTCGTCCAGCCCGAACGTCGGCGTGAGGCACTGGGTGAACTCCGTCGGGTGCTCAGACCGGGGGCACCGGCCATCGTGGCCTTCTTGAACCCATGGGGCATTCTCCGCGCTGGGCTGGCGGAGTTCCCCGAGGAGTACATCAACCTCCAGCGCGTGCGCGGGCTCCTCAAGGACTGGATCCAGGCGGGCGAGCAGGAGGCGTTCACCGAGGCCGTGTTCCTGACCCCGCCGCAGATCCTGACAGAACTCGACCGGGCCGGGCTCAGCCTTGTCTCCTATGCCGGGGCCGAGGGCTTCGCCTCAGGGATGCTCGAGGAGCTCGGGCGCATGGCCGAGCAAGCGCCTGAGGCGTACGCCAACGTGCTTCGCCTTGCGGCCGAGACCTGCGAGCTCCCTCAGTACCGAGATTGCACGGAGCACCTGCACGCTGTGGTACGCGCATGAGTTGCCCTGCGAGTGTGCCGGGGCGGCGGATCAACGTCGTGGGCACCTCCGGATCGGGCAAGACCACCGTGGGACAGGCCATCGCCGAACGGTTGGATGTCCCGTTCATCGAACTCGATTCCTTGGCGTGGCTTCCCGGCTGGACGAACCGCCCGTCCGAGGAACTCAGGGCGCTGGTCGACCGCAAGACGCAACAGGACGCCTGGGTTGTCGACGGCAACTACAGCAAGGTCCGCGACATCGTCTGGCCGCGCGCGGACATGGTTGTCTGGCTCGACTACAGTTTCTGGCGGGTGTTCGCGCAGCTCCTGCGGCGCACACTACGGCGGGCGGCGCAGCGCGAGGAACTCTGGAGCGGTAATCGGGAGAGTTTCCGGCTGTCGTTCTTGTCGCGCGAGTCGATCCTATTGTGGATGATCCGCACCTATCCCCAACGCAAGCGCCAGTACGCCGAGCTCCTTGCGCGACCCGAGCACGCCCATCTGCGGGTTCTCGTACTGCGAACGCCACGACAGACACGTCGCTGGCTGGACACTCTTCGGTGAGCGGGGGGGATGTACCCCGCCCGAAGCACTTCGAACTGCGCCGGAAGGGCCTGCCGGCTATGGTCACCGATCCCGCGCTCTTGGGTCAGCTTCTCCAGTGCCCCGCGCGGCGAGGTGACCGTAGTGCGCTTGCTGCAGGCGATCTTGTTCGGCGGCCTCCGTGTGGCCCAACGCCTCGTGAGCCCGTGCGCGGGCTGCGTGGGCGCGCGCGACGCCTGTCCAGTTCTCGATTGGGCGAAGGAGCGTCAGCGCGTGATCGGCGGCCTCGATCGCCGCTCGGGCACCCCCGGGCACCAATCCCCCGTTCCTCAGGTCGGCCAGTAGGATCCAGTACCATCCCAGACCCTGTTCGTGGTCAGCTGTGTCGCCACTCTCGAACAGGCTGTGCGCCTCCTCCAGTCCTTCCAACCCAGCTTCCACGCCGCCGGCGAGGATCGCGCTGACGGAACGGGAGAGCAGACTGCGCCCCAGGGTGATGGAATCACCTGAGGCGCGCGCCGCAGCGAGCTCAGGCTCCGCCAAGCGGGCAGCCTCTTCGTGTCGATCGAGCTGGCGGAGGATGTTACCCAGGCGCATCAAACAGTAGGCCAGGACGCGCTGATGGGCAGCATGCGCACCGGGATCCTCCGCTGGCATGAGGGCCTCGAGCTCGCGTCGGGACTCCTGGTACACCGCGAGGGCGTCTTCCCAAGCGCCCGGGACCTCCAGCTCCCAGAGTGCGTTCTCTATACGTTCTTCGATCTTCTTCAGCGCTGCTAAGGCATCCCGCAAGGTTCCTCCCTTCTCTCGGCCCTCTGGGCCTCACGGGCATTCGGTTGACCAGGGGTTGCATGCTCGACAGGCATGTTGGTCAGCTGCCTGCGGCGTGTCCGTGCTGGGGCACCGGCAACCCCTCCAGTCCAGTCTGGGTTTGAACCTGGTTGAGGTGACTGTACAGTCCGCCCTCGGCCATCAACTCCCGATGGGTGCCCTGCTCGGCTATGCGCCCGTCCTGAAGGACCACGATCTTGTCCGCGTTGCGCACTGTGGAGAGACGATGGGCGATAACCACTGTCGTCCGCCCCACCATGAGCCGTTCCAGTGCCTGCTGGATCAACAGCTCGGTCTCGGTGTCCACTGCGGAAGTGGCCTCGTCGAGGATCAGGATGGGCGCGTCCCGCAGCACGGCTCGGGCGATCGCCAGACGCTGTCTCTGGCCGCCGGATAGTTTCACGCCGCGCTCCCCGATCTTCGTCTCGTAGCCCTCGGGCAGTTCCTCGATGAACGCGTGCGCGTTGGCGATGTGGGCTGCCTCGAGCAGTTCGCTCTCGGTGGCGTCGGGACGACCAAACAGGATGTTCTCGCGCACTGTACCGTGAAACAGGAACACCTCTTGGAGGACGAGGCTGATCTGACCGCGCAGACTCCTCAGTGTGAGGTCGCGGATGTCATGCCCGTCCAAGGTGAGGCTCCCCGTGCACACATCGTAGAAGCGAGGGATGAGGAGGGCCAGTGTGGATTTCCCCACTCCGGTGGGACCAACGAGGGCCACCACTGAGCCGGGATCGATGGAAAGATTCACGTTCTGCAGCACCCAGTCGCCGGCACTGTAGCGGAAGCTGACGTCGCGGAACTGGATGTCCCCGTGGGCACGGCCGGTAAGCTCGACGGCACCAGGACGCTCGTCCACGTCGGGTTCCTGTTCCAGAAGCTCGGCGATCCGCTCCGCACCCGCGAAGGCCTCTTGGATGTTCTCCCAGACACTGCTCAGCGCGCGTACTGGCTGGTAGAGAAGCTCCAGATACAGGAAGTAGGCGACAAGATCGGCTATGGCAATCCCGCCCTCGAGCACGAGTTTCCCGCCGAAGTAGATAAGAACGATCGTCCCGAGTGCGGCGAAGAACTCCACCGAAGGATGGAACACGGCCATGAGGCGCAGTGCCCTGAGGAGCGAGTCGCGATGGCGCACGATCCTGTCCCAGATCCGTTCTGCCTCAGGACCCTCTCGCGTAAACGCCTTGATCTCTCGGATTCCTGAGATGTTGTCGTTGAGGGCCGCGTTCAGTTCCCCCAGCTCGACTTGCCTTCGTCGAAACGCGGGGCGCACGTAGCGCGAGAAGCCACGCATGGCCAGGACGATCAGTGGAATGGGGATCATGGAAAGGAGTGCGAGCTGCCAGCTCATGGTGAGGAGCACCGCCGTCACGCCCACAAGAAGAAGAACGTTGACCAAAACGTCAGGTATGGCGTGGGCCACAAGGTGCTCGAGCAGGTTGGAGTCGTTCACCGTGCGGGACATGAGCTGCCCCGTTTGCTTGTCCTCGTAGAAGCGAAGCGAGAGCCGCTGCAGATGACGGTAGACCTCATCCCGAACGTCGGCTACGACGTGCCATCCGGCCACGTGGGCCGCATAGCTACGGACAAAGCGCATGACCGCCCGGAGCACGTAGATCAGGAGCGTGAACAGCGCCAGGCGCGCTACCGTGGCGAGTGCCTCCGGTCCCGCCTCCGGGTTGGTGACCGTGTTCACCATGGAACGCACGAGCCACGGGGCCAGGAGCTGGATGCCCACGAGGCCGATCATGCTCACCATCGTGAGCACGAGCGCCAGTCTGTAGCGCTTGACGTGGCGCAGGACTGCCTGAAGCGACCTCACGACTGGGCGCCTCCGATCAAGCCGGGGCGGCACGTTGCCTCCACCGGGGCACGGCGATGGCTCTGCTGCGTAACAAGGGTGCGTCCCAACACAACCTCAATCCTACCCAACTGCTCGGGAGTTGCCACCGTGTGGGACGGAGTTATCGCGGACTGAGGGCAGACGACGGGCGGGGACCTACGTAAGGCCCAGGCGGCGCAGCAGGTCATGGAAACGCGGATCATCGCGCACACTGTCCATGAACGGCTCCACTTTGGCGAACACAAGCGAGGCGCGCTGCTCGGCGAAGGCCTTCTCCATCCAGGAGAAGCCCCGATCGACGTCGCCCAGCTCTATCCGACCGAGCCCCAGTGCCACGAAGAGCACAGTGGCATCGGGCTCGGCCTCCCATCGCTCGACAGCCTCCCGGAGCGCACCGCGCTGTCCGAGCCGCTCGCGGGCGAACGCGGACAGGATCTCGCTCACGCAGGCCCTAAAGGGTGCTTTGGTACCCCGCTCGCCGTGAAGGGTGAACTGGGCCAGGGCATCCTCGAATCGCCCCTGGCCCAGCAAGGCCTTGCCCAACTCCAGATGGACCTCGGAGCTGAGACTGGGGTCCATGTGCATTGCGGCACGCAACTCGTCGACGGCTCGGCCGTACTCCCGTGCCAGATAGTACACATGACCGGTAGCCTTCCGGATGATGAACGACTGAGGATCAAGTCCGCAGGCCCGCTGGATCTGCTCGAGCGCTTCGTCGAGTCGGGCATGCTTGGCCAGGAGCAGGGCGTACCAGTGCCGTGCAGTGGCGTAGTTGGGGTTGAGCTCTGTCGCCACACGTAGATTGTGCTCGGCGTCTGGCCAGTTGAGCCTCTGGTCGGCGATCGCTCCCAACGATGCGTGCGCTTCGGCGAGCGCCTCGTCGAGTTGCAGCGCGCGGCGGGCTGCGTCCTCTGCCTGCGAGAGCAACAGTTCTGTGTCGGGGGGGCTGTGCTGGAGGAGGACATACAGGGCATCGGCCAGGCCGGCATGGGCCTCGGCGAACGCCGGGTCCAGCTCGATCGCCTCCCGGAAGCAGGCGATGGCCCGCTCAGCATCCACGCGGGTACGGCGATTCCAGTGGAACCGACCCTGTAGGTAGAGGGTGTAGGCCCGCATGTCCTGGGTGGCTGCCTTCTCGATCCGTGCCCGCTCTCCTTGGGTGATACGTGCTCTGAGCGCCTCGGCGATCTGGGTGGCCAGTTCGGTCTGGATGGCGAAGATGTCGTTCAGTTGGCGATCATAGGTCTCGGTCCACATGTTCTCGTCTGTCGCTGCATCCACGAGCTGCGCGACGATGCGCACGCGGTCGCCGGCTCTCCGCGCTGATCCCTCGAGCACGGTGGCCACCCCCAGCTCATCGGCAATCTCGCGGATCGTCTTGTCCGTGTTTCTGTAGCGCATCGATGAGGTGCGCGATATGACTCTGAGGGAGCCGATCTTGGCCAGCTGAGCGAGGATGTCGTCGGTCAGCCCGTCGCTGAAGTAGGCATTCTCGGGATCCGGGCTCATGTTGACAAAGGGGAGTACCGCTATGGAGCGCTCGCGGGAGCGGGACGAGGGCCCCGTGCACGAGGGTGCCGGTTCCGCGGCGGCTTCCCAGGGAAGCCGCACGCGGAAGACCTCCAGCGGTCGGGCGATGTGCTTCAGATTCTGCGGGCCCAGCGAGATCCATGCGACATCGAGTTTGTTCTCCACTTGGTCGAACACTTGACGGGAAACGCAGATCCCGCCAGGGGGGCACAGCGGTTCGATGCGCGCGGCGATGTTGACGCCATCTCCGTATAGATCGCCGTCACGCAGCTCGATGTCTCCGACATGTACCCCGATACGGATCTGGAGTGCATGTCCCGGCGGTCGCGTCGCCGCGTGGGCGCGCAGAGCACGCTGGAGCTCGATCGCACAGCGGACTGCCTGCAGGGCACTCGGGAACTCGATGAGCAGCCCATCGCCCGTGGACTTGATCTCCCTGCCTTCGTGATGGGCTACCAGCGGACGCACGAGGTCGCGCTGCTCCTGGATCACCGCGAGCGCAAGCTGCTCGTCACGCTGGGTGAGGGCGCTATAGCCCACGGCATCCGTGAACATGATCGCCGCCAGCCGTCGTGTGGATCTTTGCATGTGTCCCCCCGGCCTGCCCTCGCTCCCGGGGCAGTCTACGTCGCGCGGCGGCGGGTGCCAACCATGGCGGGGATGGCTTGCGGTGCAGCTGGCCCCATGCGTGCGCAGCGAGGATGCCGGTAACGACGACGGCGACAACCACCGCGGGAAGACCCCCTCCGTCCTGTGTGGACAACATCCAGCTATAATGCCCATCCTGTCGTGAGTGTTGTCAGGGAGAGATCGGACGCTGGAGTGCGTCCTATGAGAGTTGACTCCGAGTTGGACGAGGGGGCGTCATGATCCTGAACCCGAGACCGGTGTGCCGCGAGATCGCGGAGGGGCTTCGGCTCCGGACCCTGCACGTCGAGTCTGAGCTCGACAGACCGTGCGCGGTCAACGCGGACGTCCACGGCCCTGGGGTGGGGACCCTGCTCAGAGAACTGGCCGTGCACCATCCGGACGTTGCGCCGAGCGATGTCATCTGGATCGAACATGGGGGCGAGGCTGTGTCCACTGTGTGCGGCATCCCGTGGCAGCTCCGCCTGAGCGAGGTCGACCTCGATGTGCTCGAGCTGGGGCTTGTGGCTACGCGCGGGGGATGGCGAGGACGCGGCCTGCAGCGAGCGATGATGGACGTCTTCCGAGAACGGGTCCGCGAGCGCGGGGCGCACCTTTCGATCATCCAGGGCATCCCGGGTTTCTACCGCCAGTTCGGCTTCACCTGCGCCCTGCCGCTGGAGGGAGGCCTCGTCCTGGAGCACCGCCAGTTGCCCGCAGTGGAGCACGAGCTCTGGGTGCGCGAGGCGACACCGGACGACCTTGCCGGGCTTGCTCGCCTATACCAGGAACTCGACAGGGAGCTCGACCTCCACGCGGTACGCTCCGAGGAGATCTGGGCGTACATCATGCGACACCGCAGAGGCACGGAGACGGATGGCGAGTTCTGGGTGTGCGAAGACGCTGGGACCGCAGCAGGGTACATGTTCCTCCCGAGACATCACTTCGGCCATGAGCTCGTGGTTGCCGAAGCTGTGGCACACCGGGCGGATGTCGCTCTGGCACTGCTCGGACACGCGGTGGCGTTGTCCCACGACCGCGAGGCGCCCGCCGTCAGACTCAGCCTCCACGACGGGAGCACCCTCTGCCGCATCGCGCGGTCACTGGGCGCTCGGGACTTGGGTCGTTACGCGTGGCAGGTCTGGTGCCCCGCTTTCGAGCGACTCCTTGACAGGCTTCGACCGGCGCTCACCGCGCGGCTTTGTGGCACTCCGTGGGCTGAGCACACAGGCGAATTGGTGCTCGACCTCTACCGCTACGCCCTCCAGATCGAGATCGTGGAAGGAACGATCCGGTCCGTGATGCGGGTGGCATCGCCCGGTGGAGGGCACCTCCGCGCCCACGAGGATCAGCTCCTGTCGCTCGTTCTCGGCCACAGGACTGTCGATGAGCTGGCAGGCTGGCATCCGGACTTCCTCGTTCGACCTGGTGCGCGACCGCTGCTGGAATCGCTCTTCCCCAGACTGCGGGCGTTCCTGTACCCTGTGTATTAGCTCACGGGCCGCAGATCGACCGCCGGCCAAAGAACGCGATAGCGTTTTCGTACCAGTGCTTGGCGCGAATGTGTGCCTGGCTCACAGGGTTGGCTTGGGGATGTGGCTCTCCACGTTCGCCTGTGCGCCTGCCTATCTCTCCGAGAGAAGCTCGTCCATGATCCAGAGACGGATTGCGCCGTCGTCGGATCCAGAGGCGAGGATCCGCCCGTCAGGGGAGAACGCCAGGGACATCACGCCCCATGTGTGGCCCCGCAGCGTGCGTAAGTGGGCTCCTGTGGCCACGTCCCACAGCACGATCGTCCGGTCCCACG
>PWTC01000043.1 GCA_003563005.1 Candidatus Acetothermia bacterium | reverse complement strand
TTCGTGAGATCCAGCATCGTGTCAGCCCTCCTCGGCGGAACGGGTTCGTTGATGGGGGGCATTGTACGGCACTGTGTGGAGGCTGCGCGTCCACGGGGGGCGGGGTACCATGCGGGCAGATACGACCATGGCGTACACGCATCCGACGCTGAACGACGTGACAGAACTGGCACGCGCGCTCATCGCTACGCCGAGCCCGTC
The DNA here is from genome assembly GCA_003563005.1 of Candidatus Acetothermia bacterium. Lineage (GTDB taxonomy): Bacteria > Bipolaricaulota > Bipolaricaulia > Bipolaricaulales > Bipolaricaulaceae > PWTC01. The sequence goes on along the minus strand of PWTC01000043.1, from coordinate 25,715 downwards.
CGGCGAGGAGGGGGCGCTCGGGGAGCTGCTCGCGAGGACGATGCGGACTTTCTGCGAGACCGAATCGGGGCCTCTGGGGAGCGTGATCGGCCGCTTGGCCCGCGGCGAGGGCCCGGCCATCCTGATCGAGGGCCACATGGACACGGTCGCGCCCGGCGATCCTTCCCGCTGGTCTTCCGATCCCTATGACCCTGTCGTGCGTGACGGGCACCTCTTCGGCCGTGGGGCGACGGACATGAAGGGGGCGATCGCCGCCCAGCTCGTGGGTGCGGCGCAGGTTGCCGCACGCCTGAAGGGCACGTTGTACTTCGTCTATGTCCCGCTCGAGGAGCCGGCGGAGGGGGCGGCGTTCGCGCGAGCTCTGGAGGGCCTCCCCGCGACGGATCTTGTGATCCTGGGGGAGCCCACCGACCTCCGGTTGGGGATCGGCCACCGAGGCCGCATGGTCGTCCGGCTGGAGGCGTGGGGGCGGCAGGCGCATGCTTCGATGCCGGAGCTCGGGGAAAACGCGATCGAGGCCATGGTGGCCACGCTGCCCGCGGCGCTGGCGCTTCCGCTTCCCGAGGATCCGTTGCTGGGGAAAGGGACGGCCACGCTCGTGGGCATCGGAGGCCCTCCCCCTGCGCCCACGGTGCCCGACGTCTGCTGGGCGCTCCTGGACCGGCGCATCGTGCGTGGAGAGTGCCCGGATGAGATCCTGGCCGCTTACGTGCAATCGGGCCTCAGGGCTGAGCTCGAACGGGTGGAGCTTCGCGCCTTCACCGGAGAGTCGGTTGATCTAGCGCAGCACTTCCCAGCCTGGGCGGTGGATGTGCGCGACCTATGGCCCGGCAGGGCCTGGGAGGCGCTTCATAGGCCCCCCTTGCGCGTGTGGCGCTTTTCCACTGACGGGGTCGAGAGTTGTGGCCGCCGCGGCATCCCCACCGTGGGCTACGGCCCCGGCGAGGAGGGGTGGGCGCACAGGGTCGACGAGCGGGTGGCGGTGGCAGACCTCGAGCGGGGGGCGAGAGGATACGCCCGATTGCTGTCTTCGCTCATGATCGGCCCGGCGGCCGGGCGGCGCGCGTAAGGCCTAACCGCTTGCCAGGGCCGCGAGGATCTCCCGCATGAAGACGGGCAGGTCGCTCGGCACGCGCGAGGTGATCAGGTTCCAGTCGCGCACGACAGGCTCGTCCACCCATGTGGCGCCGGCGTTCTCCAGGTCGTCGCGGATGGCGGACACGCTGGTCACGCGCTTGCCGGAGACCGCGCGCGCCGAGCACAGGAGCCAGCCGCCGTGGCAGATGGCGGCGACGACCTTGCCTGTGTCCACCATGACCTTGGTCATGTGCACGAGCTCGGGCACGGTGCGCAGGCGGTCCGGGGCGTAGCCTCCGGGGATGACCAGCGCGTCGAAGTCTTCGGGGCGCACCGTGGCTGCCCCGATGTCCGCCTTGGCCGGGTAGCCGAGCTTGCTCTTGTAGACCCCCGGCTCAGGTCCGACGGAGACGACCTGCGCCCCCGCCTCGAGCAGGCGGTAGTAGGGATACCAGTACTCGAGTTCCTGATATACGTCGGCGACCAGTATGGCCACTTTCTTGTCTTTCAGCATGGCGCTTCGCTCCTTTCGGTCTTCCTAGCGCTGGACCTGCACGTGTTCACCCGCCAGGCACGCGCGCCCGGACGAGGCGCGACGCAGACGGTCCATGATCGCAAGGCCCAGGCCCTCCTCGGGTACGGGCTCGGCGACGATCGCCGCGAGCCCCGCGGCGTCCAGGCGGCGCAGTGCTGCGAACAGCTGCGCCGCCGCCTGGCGGAGGTCTCCGGAGTCGGCGAGGACCTCGATCTTTCCGAACCCCTCCCAGCGTCGCCGGTAGGCGAGTATGGCGCAGCGGCGTCGTTCCAAGATCTCCCCCACGCAGGTGGCATCGCCCGCTTCCAGGAGAAACAGGGGGGTCGCGGGCAGGTAGTGGCGCGGCAGGGTGCCGGGCGAGGCCGAAGGTCCCTGCGGCGGATCCACCCTCAGGTCGGGCACGTGCTCGCGCAGCGCCTCCAGGGGCGTCCCACCGGGGCGGAGCAGGCGTGGGGGGGACACGGCGAGCGACAACACTGTCGACTCGATACCCACGGCGGTCGGGCCCGCGGCGAGCACGGCGTCGATGAGGCCGTCCAGGTCGCCGAGCACGTGGTCGTGATGCGTGGGGCTGGAGCGCCCGAACCGGTTGGCGCTCGGGGCAGCGATGGGCCTGCCGGCGGCAGCGATCATCTCCAGGGCGACCTTGTGCGCGGGCATGCGCACGGCCACTGTGGGCAGGCCTGCAGTGACGATGTCCGGGACGCTGGGCGCCTTGGGCAGGACGAGCGTCAAGGGCCCGGGCCAGAAGGCCTCCATCAGCCGCCGGGCGACCGGGGGAACGTCCGTCCAGAGGGGTTCAGCGTCCGCGGGCGTGGCCACGTGGACGATGGTGGGGTCGAACCGCGGGCGGTTCTTGACCTCGAACACTTTGGCCACGGCCTCGGCCGAGTGCGCGTCCGCGCCGAGCCCGTACACGGTCTCGGTGGGGAACGCCACCACGCCCCCCTTGCTCAGGAAAGCGGCGGCCTGGGCGATGCCTGAGGGGTCGGCGGCCAGCAGCTGGGTGTCCATGGGACATCCTACACCGTGAGCCACGGCGCGTCATAGGGGGTGCGCTATAATGGGTAGGGTCATGAGTGCCGATCTGATCTTGACGGGATGCCGGTTTCCTTTGGGGCGCCTGGCGGACGATGCCATCGCGGTCCGTTGCGGGCGCATCGCTACGGTGGGGCCGGCCCGTGAGGTCAAGCTCCACGCAGGCGACGACACGGTGACGGTGGATCTCGGCGGGCGACCGGTCATCCCCGGGTTCATCGATGCGCACGCGCACTTCCTGCAGACGGGCCTCGACCTGACCTTTCACGTGCCGCTCGCCACGGCCCGCTCACTGGGGGATGCGCTGGAGCGGCTGACCCAGGCGGCGAAGGAGCGCCCGGGCCAGTGGGTCATCGCCCGGGGTTGGGACGAGTCCGGGTGGCCCGAGAAGAGGTTCATCGAGCGGGGCGACCTCGACCGTGCCGTACCACGGCAACCCGCGTGCGCCGTGCGGGTAGATGGGCACATGGTGGCTTGCAACACGCCGGCGCTGGCCCGGTGCACGCTGCCCGAGAGCGAGCAGGTCGACCGTGAGCGAGGGCACCTGTTCGAGGATGCCGCGTGGGCGTTCCTGCGCTCCATCCGGCTTGAGGATGAGGACTTGGTCGAGGCGGTGGCGGAGGCGTCGCGCCACGCGGCCTCGTTGGGGATCACCGCGGTGGCCGAGATGGGGCTCGGGACGAACCTCCCGGCCTATCAGACGGCGTTGCGCAGGGGTCTTCTCCAGACGAGGACGTTCGCCTATCTGCCGCTTGTGGCCGCCGACCACGCGCGAGAATTGGGCCTGAAGCGCGGCTTCGGCTCCGAGTTGCTCAGCATCACCGGGGTGAAGGCCTTCCTGGACGGTTCCGTCGGTGCGTGGACCGCGGCGCTGGACGCTCCCTACGAGGGGGACAGGGGGCGCGGCGAGCTGACCATGGACCTCGATGTCCTGGCCCACGCCTGGCGTGACGTCGCACGCTGCGGGCTGCAGATGGCTGTGCATGCCATCGGGGAGCGAGCGATCGCCTTGGCCCTTCAGGCCGCCGAGGAGGTCGGCGTGGGCCCCGAGGACAGGGGGCGGATCGAGCACCTCGAGCTTGCCACCGCCGAGCAGCTCGATGCGATGGCCCGCATGGGACTCGTAGCTTCGATGCAGCCGAACTTCGTCGGGAACTGGTCCGGGCCGGGCAGGATGTACGAGACGCGGCTGGGTCGGGCGCGGGACGCCCGCATCGATCCGCATGCATGGGTGCTGGCACGGGGAATCCCGCTGGCATTCGGATCGGATGGGATGCCGATGGGACCGTTGTACGGGATCGGCTCGGTCCTGTCCCCACCGCACGAGTCGCAGCGCATGTCTGCGCCGGATGCGCTCAGGGCGTATACGGAGGGGGCGGCCTATGCCCTCTTCGCCGAGCGTGAGCTGGGTGTGCTGGCCCCGGGCGCCTGGGCCGATCTGGTTGCCTTGTCCGCGGACCCAGGCAGCGCCCCCCTGAGTGAGGTGCGTGTGGACATGACCTGGCTTGCCGGGCGCAAGATCTACACGCGCACCTGAGCCCGGAAGGGAGCGGTCGCCGTGCCCGAACTCCCCGAGGTCGAGACCATGGTCCGCCAGATCCGCCCCCATGTGCGGGGGGCCGTGCTCAGGCGGGTGGTCGCCCACGATCCGCTGCTCGAGGATGCGGCAGAACGCGTGCGGGTTCCCACCCGCGTGCGGGCGCTCGGAAGGCGAGGGAAGTACGTGCTACTGCGCACCGAGGCCCAGGTGGTGAGCGTGCACCTGCGTATGAGCGGCCGCCTCGTGTGGTCGTCCGCGCGGCCTCCTGAGGGGCGCGTGCGGATGGAGTTCGTCTTCTCCGGGGGGACCGTCTACTTCGTGGACACCCGAAGGTTGGGGATGGTGGAGGTCGGAGAGCGGTTCCGGCCGCGTCTTGGACGCGAGCCGTTCGGCGAACTTCGCTGGCTCCCGCGCGCCCTGGCCGGTTCGCGCCGGCCGCTCAAGCTGTGGCTGATGGACCAGAGCCGCATCGCAGGGTTGGGGAACATCTATGCCGCCGAGGCCTGCCACCGGGCCGGCATCGACCCCCGCAGGCCCGCGGGGAGCTTGTCGCGGACGGAGGGGGCGCGCCTGGCCCGGGCCATACGGGACGTGTTGGACGAGGCGATCGACGAGAAGGGAAGCACGCTCCGAGACGGCGGCTATCGGGACGCACGCGGGGCCCTCGGGGGTTTCCAGTTCAGGATGGCTGTGTACGGCCGCGAGGGCCACCCGTGCCCCCGTTGCGGCACACCCGTCCAGCGCGTGGTGCAGGGCGGTCGCAGCACGTACCTCTGTCCGGGCTGTCAGTCCTGAGTCCGCACCGGGTTGACCAGTCTCCCGATCCCGCTGATCCTCACCTCGACCCAGTCTCCCGCTGCGAGCGGGCCTACCCCGGCCGGCGTCCCGGTGGCGATCACGTCGCCGGGCTCGAGGGTCATCACCGCGCTCACTTCCTCGATGATCTCGGGGATGCCCACGAGGAGTGCCGTTGTGCTTGTGTGCTGGCGGCGGAGGCCGTTGACCCAGGTCTCCAGCGTGAGCGGGAACTCCAGGGCATCAGGGGAGACGATCCACGGTCCGATGGGGCAGGAAGTGTCGAATCCCTTCGCGCGCACCCAGTTCTTCTCCCAACCTTGGGCCTCACGGTCGGTGACGTCGTTGAGGCAGGTATAGCCTCGGATCACGGATGGCGCGTCTCGAGCGGGCACTTCCCGACAGCGGCGGCCGATGACGATGGCGAGCTCGCCCTCGAAGTCCACGCGCCCCGACCTAGGCAGCACGATGGCCTCGTCGGGGCCGATCACCGCGGAGGGCGGTTTGAAGAAGAGCAGCGGCCGCTCGGGCACCTCGTGGTTGAGCTCCTCCGCGTGCGCGGCGTAGTTGCGGCCCAGGCACACGATCTTGCTTGGCGTGACCGGGGACAGCAGGCGGACCGCCTCGACCGGCCACATCCTGCCCCCGGAGGTGACGTGTGCGTCGTGGTATTCGCCCGAGTGTGGCTTTCCTTCTACCCAGAAGCGTACCGCGTGCATCGGGACCTCCTTCCGTCGCCCTCGAAGCATAGCTGCAAGCTGCGGCTTGCGGTTATACTCGAGAGGCAGCGCCGAGGTGGCGAAATTGGCAGACGCGCGGGACTCAAAATCCCGTGGCCCTTGAGGCCGTGTGGGTTCGACTCCCACCCTCGGCACCACGTGTTCGTGAGCATGAGGTCCTGGAGGACAGGCGCCCCGTGGGCGGCCCCTTCGAGCCGTCCGCAGGGGCGGGGCATATGAGGACGCTACTTGCACGTATGGTGCATCGGCTGATGGGAAGGTCCTATCTGTACCAGTACTTCACCAACGTGACGTGGGAGACCTGCCCGCGTTGTCTTTCCGAGCACGGCAGGATCGCCGCACACCGCTCGTCGTTTCGCACACTCGAGGACGGATGCCCCAGGGAGATCCTGGCGTTTCCCGTGCGTGAGCTTGCGTGGCACAAGGAGATGCGGCAACGCATGGCTCGGGTGGCTTCGTTGGAGGAGGCGCGGAGAGATCTCATGGAAGAGGCGACGGCACTGCTTCGCACCGATCCCGAGGCGGCGCTGGAACGGTTGGAACAGGCCGGCCGGGTCGACGTCTACCTTCCCGAGCTCGAGCGCCTGGCCGAAGAGCACGGGGGCTTTCTGAGGAAGAACCCGGAACTCCGGGCGAGGTTGCGGGCGCTGCTCGTGGAACGCTGGCGGGAGAAGTTCGCTTTCCCGCGGTACGAGCGCCTACCGGAGCGAATGCGGATGCAACATGAGACGTGGGGAGTGGAGAAGATCCGGGAGTGGTTCGGCCCCTAGGAGGGAAAGCCCGTTCTGGGCGGCCGCGCTGGTCGTCTTCAGCGTGCTGGTGTACGCGGGCCTGCGGATGATCCCGCAGCGTCCCCCGAGCCCGGTGCTGCCCGAACCGGTTCAGGTGACGGCTGAGATCGTGCCCGTGGTCTTGCGCGGCTGGGAGCCCCTCGATCTCAACCGGGCCGGCGTCGAGGAACTGATGACGCTGCCGGGGATCGGCCCGGTGCTCGCCGAGCGGATTGTGGCGCACCGCGAGGCGCACGGTCCGTTCGAGGCGCCGGAGTGTCTGCTTGACGTCGAGGGGATCGGGCCGACTACGCTCGAGAGGCTCGAGGGCCTGGTGCGGTGATGCTGGGCGAGCGGATGCCCGGTTCGGATCTTATCGCTCGCTGACCATGACGCGGATGTTCCCGGCGGCGTTCTCCACCTGGTCCACGACCCCGCCGAGCATGAGGACCAATTGGATCAGGTGATAGCGATTGAAGTCACCCAGCTCTTCGCCCTTATAGATGGCCGTGACAAGCTCGCGCTCTCTGAGGTCGGATTCGTGCTCCAACTGGTTGATCCGGTCGACGGCATTGCCCATGTTCTCGCGAAGGGTTGCGCTGGCGCTGTTTTCGAAGATCGCGGTGAACTCCTGGACGGCGAGGTGGTGCGCATGGACCGCCCGCACCACGGCCTCGCCCAGCGCACGGAAGCTGTCCTCCAGCTCGATTCCGAACTCCGGGCGCCGCAGCGACATGAGCAGGGCAGCATCCTGGCAGAGATCTGCGATCTCGTCCTGGTGCCAGAGGAACTGGAGAAGGAATGAGCGGGGCACGGGGAGCCAGAGTGCCCGATTGAGCTGGATGCGCACCTGGCGCTTGAGCTGATCCGCCTCGTGCTCGCGTTCGCTTACCACGTCTGCATCTACGGGCTCGCGGCGCAGCCAGGATCGGAGCTGGCGCGAAAGCTCATCGGCTGCGGCCTCCACGGCCGCCGCGTGTTCAGCGAGGGGTATGCGCAGTTTCCGTTGCCAGAGCCGTGCCCACCATCTGCTGCCCAACGTCCTCACCCCCAGGTGTTGGTGTTCGTGTTCCAGGACGGGATACCGACCGCTTGTCGCTCCCCTCGGCCCAGTTTCCGCCCACCCCGCGCCGTGTTCACGGCCGTCGTGTGGCCAGGGCGATGAGCACGATGTCCACCACGTCCTCGCCTCGGTCCGACACCTCGACCAGCCGTTCCACGAACTCGCGTACGAGGATCTTCTGCGCGAGATCCAGGTCGGTCGAGAAGAGGCGTGTGATCGACCTTCGCTCGAGCTCGTCGACCAGGCCTTCCTTGTGGTCCACCGCCTCGATGTGCTTGACCGTTTCCTCGTCGCCGTCGAGCAACCCTTGGATCGCCGCGCGCACGTCCTCGGCCTGCGCATGTGTGATGGAGACGATCTCGCGCAGGAGCGGATGGAGCAGCTCAGGGATCTTGATTCTCTGCAGGACGAGGAAACTCATGGATTCCTCGGCGGCGTTCGCCAAGCGGTCCGCCCGCTCCACGAGCCTGAGCAGCGTCTGCCTCGAGCCGGCGAGGAGCGCACCTCGAACCAGTTCGAGCTCCGTCTTGCGCCGCAAATCGTCGGCGTTCCCCTCGAGTCGGTGCGCCTCGATGGCCAGCTCTTCGAGTTCCTCCCACGGAGCTCCGTCGAGGCACGCCTCGATCCCCTTGCGCATGGCCGCGACCGTATCCACGACCAGCCCTGCGTGCTCGAGCACCAGGTCGCGTACTTCTGACGCCCTACCCCAGCGGAGTCGCATCGCCCCTCCTTTTGCTGGTATCCGTGCGTCAGGATATACTCGATCAGCATTCTACAGGCAACCACTGGGGGAGGTTCATGATGGCTCGAACACGTAACGTATGTCTGGTCGGTCATTCCGGCTCGGGGAAGACCGCGCTCGCCACGGCGATACTCGGCAAAGCGGGGAAGAACACCGAGGCGGCCTTCGACCAGACTCCAGAGGAGAAGCGCCGCGGGTACTCCATCGACCTGGCGATCGGTTCCGGCAAGTGGAAGGAGACAAGCCTGAACCTGCTGGTCACGCCGGGGCTCGGCGAGTTCGCCGAGGAGATCTACAAGGCGGCCGCCGCGGCGGACCTTGCGGTGCTCGTCGTCAACGCCGAGAAGCCCGTCGAGGTCGTCACAGAGCAGTCCTGGACCGTGCTCGAGCGCATGGGGCTCCCCTGTATCGTATTCGTCAACATGATGGACAAGCCCGAGGTGGACCCTGATCGTGTGCTGGCCCAGCTTCGTGAAGGGTTGGGGGGGAAGTTCTGGCCGCTGCAGATCCCGCTCCAAGGGAACAGCGGCATCGAAGGGTTGGTACCCCTCATCGACGGGCAGCCCGGTCAAGGCAAGGCACCCGCGGACATGGAGGGTCGCATCAAGGAGATGCGCGCGGCGCTGCTCGAAGAGGTGGCCACGTTCGACGACTCCCTGGTGGAAAAGGTGCTCGCCGACGAGGAGATCACCGCTTCGGAGGTGAGCGGCGCGCTGCAGCGGGGTGTGGCGTCCCGTGGGCTGACCCCGGTGCTGTGGGGCTCGGTGGCCACCGGCCAGGGACTGGACGAACTCATGGACCACATCGTAGGACTCGCCCCGACGGTTTCGCCGGAGGGCGACGCTTTGGTGCAGCTCTTCTCCATGAGCCTCGACCCTTATCTGGGGCGGCTGGCCTACGGGCGGATCCGTGCCGGTAGCGTGAGCGAGGGCGATGCGCTCGTCAACCTGCGCACCAGGGAGAAGCTCCAGGTGCGCGACGTGCTCATGTTCTCGGGCACGAAGCTGGAGAAGGCACGGCAAGGCGGGGCAGGGGACATCGTCGCCCTGGCCAAGCTGGAGGACGTCCAGCTGGGGGATACGCTGAGTTCCGACTCTGACGCAGAGCCCCTTCCGGAGATCCCGTTCCCCAAGCCGGTGTTCTCCAGGGCCGTTTCCCCGAAGGCGCAGGCCGATGAGGAGAAGCTGAGCACGGTGATGCGTGACCTGGCGACCACCAAGGCCACGCTCTCCTTCCGACGGGACCCGGTCACCAAAGAGGCGATCGTGTCCGGCATGGGCGATCTGCAGCTCGATGTCATCTCGGAGCGACTCCGCAACCGCTACGACGTCGAGTTGGAGTACCGAGTGCCGCGCATTCCCTATCGGGAGACGATTCGCAAGGAGGCCTCGGCGCAATACCGGCACAAGAAGCAGACCGGTGGTCGCGGCCAGTTTGGCGAGGTGCACCTCAGGATCAACCCGCTCGCACGTAGCGAAGGATTCGAGTTCGCCGACGAAACCAAGGGCGGCGTGATCCCCCAGCAGTTCATCCCTGGGGTCGAGAAGGGCGTGCGGGAGGCGTTGGTCGAGGGCATCCTGGCTGGGTACCCAGTGGTGGATGTGCGGGCGGCGGTGTACTACGGCCAGTACCACCCGGTCGACTCGTCCGAGCTCTCGTTCAAGCTGGCGGCACGCAACGCGTTCAAGCAGGCGGCGGAACAGGCCGACCCGACGCTCTTGGAACCGATCATGCAGGTGGCGGTGAGCACGCCTGAGGCCTACACGGGGGACATCATCTCCGATCTCAACTCGCGGCGGGGGCGCATCCTGGGGATGGGCGCCGAAGCCGGCCGCACGCTCATCCGCGCCGAGATCCCCTTGGCCGAGGTGACGTCCTACGCTCTGGACCTGAAGTCCCTGACCCAGGGCCGCGCCACCTACCAGATGGAGTTCGAGAGGTACGACTACGTGCCGGGTCATATTCAGGAGCGCGTCATCGCCCAGGCGAAGGCCGGAGGCGATGAGGATTAGCGAGTGGATGCAGACGGACGTGGTCACAGCACGTTCGGGCTCCACCGTGCGAGAAACGGCGGCTCTGGCCGAAGAGCATGGCTTGGCGCTGGTGTTCGTCGTGGACGATGCGCAGCGGCTGGTCGGCTTTGTCACACGCAAGGCGCTTTCGGCAGCTCCTGCAGAGGACCTGCCGGTGGAGAAGCTCGCCAGTGCCCCCACGGTGACCGTGGCGCCGGAGGATCCGCTGGAGAAGGCTGTGGTGCTCTTGCAGGAGCGCTATGTGTTGCTCCCGGTGGTGGAGGACGGACGGCTGGCCGGGGTGCTGACGCGCGGAGGGTTGCTGCGGGCGCTGGCCCACATGTGCGGTTTCGGTGAGATCGGTACGCGCATCCGCATTCGTGCGGGCGGAACGGGCGACGTGTTCAGGGCATTGGAGATCCTCGGCCGTAGGAGATTGGATCTCGTGGCGGCCATCCAGGGGGAGCCGGGCGAGGTGATCCTGCACGTGCGAGGCGTGGAGGACAAGGACGCGCTGTCGCGCGAGCTTCGGGAGGCTTTGGGATGGGCGCTTCCCCACGAAGGGTGAACCTCTCGATCGAGACGACCTCGCGCGTGCAGGTTGTGGACATCACCGCCCGCGTGGAGGAGGCCGTGCGTGAGCTGGGGATCGAGGAGGGAACTGTGCACGTGTTCTGCCCCCACACGACCGGTGCCGTCGCGGTCAACGAGGCGGCCGACCCTGACGTCGCCACGGACATCGGGCGTGCCCTGTCGGCGATGGTGCCGGACCTGCGATTCGCGCACGCGGAGGGGAACGCACCGGCGCACCTCTTGGCTACGCTCGTGGGGCCCTCGGAGTTGTTGCCTGTCCTCGGCGGGAGGCTTGGGCTGGGAACATGGCAGGGCGTGTTCTTCTGCGAGTTCGACGGGCCGCGCTCCCGCACGGTGTGGGTGATGGGGAGTCCTTGACACTGCCCGCGCGCACAAATAGAATGCGGGTTTGGTTGGCCAGTGTAGCTCAACAGGTAGAGCATCCGCCTTGTAAGCGGAGGGTTGCCCGTTCGAGTCGGGCCACTGGCTCACGGTAGGATTGTCGTAGGCGCAAAGCTGGAGGGGTACCAAAGTGGCCAAACGGACCGGGCTGTAAACCCGGCGGCCTCAGGCCTTCGGGGGTTCGAATCCCTCCCCCTCCACCACTTGCGGAAGGTGCAGATTGGGAGGTACACTCAGGCATCGGCCCGTGTAGCTCAGTAGGTAGAGCACTCCGTTGGTAACGGGGAGGTCGTCGGTTCGACTCCGACCGCGGGCTCCAGGCCAGTTTTGGGGTGCGGCCGTTGTCCTCAGGCAGTTCGAAACACGCACGCACTGGGGAGCCAAGACACAAGGAGGTTGTGGGATGGCGAAGGAGCAGTTTGTACGGACTAAGCCACACGTCAACGTGGGCACGATCGGACACATCGACCACGGCAAGACGACGTTGACGGCGGCGATGACCAAGGTGCTTTCGATGAAGGGGTTGGCCAAAGAGCGAGCCTACGATGAGGTGGCCAAGGCCGACGCCAAGCTGTTCCGGCGCGACGCGACGAAGATCCTTACCGTGAACGTGGCCCACGTGGAGTACGAGACGGATACGCGTCACTACGCGCACATCGACTGCCCAGGACACGCCGACTACATCAAGAACATGATCACCGGCGCTGCACAGATGGACGGTGCGATCCTGGTGGTCTCCGCAGCCGATGGCCCGATGCCCCAGACGCGGGAGCACGTGATCCTGGCGCGCCAGGTGAACGTGCCGGGGATCGTCGTCTTCCTGAACAAGGTGGACATGGTCGACGATCCGGAGCTGGTGGATCTGGTGGAGATGGAAGTGCGCGAGCTGCTCAGCGCCTACGAGTTCCCCGGGGACGACATCCCCGTGATCCGCGGTTCGGCGCTGAAGGGCTTGAACGCCACATCGGCCGACGACGAGGGTGCGCAGTCCATCCTGGAGCTTGTGAACGCGATCGACACCTACATCCCTCAGCCGCAGCGGCAGGAGGACCTGCCGTTCTTGATGCCCATCGAGGACATCTTCTCGATCAAGGGACGCGGCACGGTGGTCACCGGCCGTGTGGAGCGCGGAAGGCTGCAGCCGGGGGACGAGATCGAGATCGTGGGGCTCACGGATCAGGTTCGCAAGACCGTGGCCACGAGCCTTGAGATGTTCAACAAGATCCTCGAGGAATCCATCGCCGGGGACAACGCCGGCGTGCTGCTACGTGGAGTCGAGAAGGACGACGTCGAGCGTGGTCAGGTATTGGCCAAGCCGGGTTCGATCACTCCGCACACCGAGTTCTTGGCGCAGGTCTACGTCCTGTCCAAGGAGGAGGGAGGACGCCACACGCCGTTCTTCACGGGGTACAAGCCCCAGTTCTACTTCCGGACGACGGACGTGACCGGCGAGGCGAACCTCCCGGAGGGCGTGGAGATGGTCATGCCCGGCGACAGCGTGGACAACCTGCAGTGCAAGCTGCTCAAGCACATCGCCATGGAGGAGGGCCTCAGGTTCGCCATCCGTGAGGGCGGCCGCACCGTGGGCGCTGGTGTCGTCACCAAGATCGTGAAGTAAAATGGCCAAGAAAGACGTTGTGACACAGGTCGAACTCTCGTGCGGCGGTTGCACACGGCGCAACTACCGGACGCGGCGCAACCGGAACAACACGCGCGAGAAGCTATCGATGAAGAAGTACTGCCGCTGGTGCAGACAGCATACCCTGCACAAAGAGGTGTAGGGTGACGCAGGCCCGTAGCTCAATTGGCAGAGCAGCGGACTCCAAATCCGCAGGCTGGGGGTTCAAATCCTCCCGGGCCTGCCAGGGAGGCTGGCAATGGTATTGAGGTTGCGGAGGTACCTAGGAGCAGTCCGGCTGGAGGCCCAGCGTGTGAGCTGGCCTTCCCGGCGGGAGGTCATCATGTTCACCATCTTGATCTTCTTGATGGTGCTGGTCCTCGGGCTCTACCTGGGGCTTCTGGACTACATCCTCCAGCGGATTGTGGCCACCCTCATCAGATAGGGCGAAGGGAAATGCAGCGAAAGAAGTGGTATGCCATCCAGACCTATGCTGGGTCTGAGCTTCGCGTCAAGCGTCAACTAGACGAGCGTGTACGCAAGCTTGGGCTGGAGCGGCATTTCGAACGGATCGCCGGCGAGGACGGCGAGGAGCTGTTCTTCGTGCCGGTGGAGGAGGTCATCACCTCGAGGTCGAGGCGGGGGCGGGCGACGGAGTACCAGATCCCGTACGACTACGACCTGATGGTGAAGTCAAACGCGCGTATCCAGCGGGGAGCTCTCATCGCCCGCCGGGCACCGCGGCATCTCCGTGCGGCCGCCGAGGTGGTGGGGCTGGAGTCCTTCTGGCGTGTGGTGATCGAACTCCTGAACCGGGGTGAGGTCGAGTACCTGATCCCGCAGGGCAAGGGCCTGAGGCGCGATGTGCGCGTGGGCGAACGGGTCCGGCCGGGCGTGCCGCTCACGCGGGACGTTGCGGACAAGTACATCGTGGACACACGTGGGCAGATCGTCGTCCGCGAACGGGTGCGCCGCATGAAGCTACGCTACGAGGACGGGGAGGAAGAGACAAGGATCATCCCGGAGGCGTACTTCCCCCCACGGGTGGCCGAGGGAACGGTGCTCCCTGAGGGTGCCGAGATCGAGCGAGAGCACAAGATCTACTCGGGCGCCACCGGGCTCGTCAAGGTGAAGGAGTACAAAGAGAAGCGCGTGGTGTCCGTCCAGCGCATCGAAAAGCGCAGGCTGATCCCGGGTTATGTGTTCAGCAAGATGGGCCTTGACGAAGACGAGATGCAGGATTTGATCGAAGGGACGGATGGGGTGATCGGATACGTCGGCCGCTACCATCCGGTGCCCATCGAGGGCAAGGAGATGCACTTCATCCAGCGCAAGGCCGGACTCGCGGAAGCACCCGCGGCAGAGGCCAAGCGTCCGAAGGTGGAGGTGGAGTTCGAGGTCGGGGAGGTCGTGCAGATCGTCGAGGGGCCCTTCGCCGACTTCACCGGGGAGATCAAGGAGCTGGACAAGGAAGCCGAAGAGGCCGTGGTGATGGTGAAGATCTTCGGCCGCGAAACCCCGGTGCGTATAGCATTCGACGGCATCGATAAGGTGTGAGGAGGAGGGCATGGCCAAGAACGTAGTCGCGAAGATCAAGATCCAGATCCCGGCTGGCCAGGCGAACCCGGCGCCGCCGGTGGGGCCGGCGTTGGGTGAGAAGAAGGTCAACATCATGGAGTTCTGCAAGCGGTTCAACGAGGCGACATCCAAGGAAGAGCCGGGGATGATCATCCCCGTGGAGATCCTCGTTTATCAGGATCGGAGCTTCGACTTCGTACTGAAACGACCGCCTGTGCCCGTCCTCCTGCGCAAGGCTGCTGGGATCGATAAGTGTTCCTCGGACGCCAAGCGAGAGAAGGTGGGCCGGGTGTCCATGGAGCAGGTGCGCCGGATCGCCGAGCGGAAGATGCCGGACCTCAACACGGATGATATCGATGCCGCCATCCGGATGGGGTTGGGCACGGCCAAGAACTCGGGAATCGAGGTGGTGAAGTGAACAGGAGCCGGCGGTATCAGGAAAGCGTTGCGATGGTGGACCGAGAGCGTGCCTACGGACCTCGCGAAGCCATCGAGTTGATGAAGCGGCTCGCCACCGCCAAGTTCCCCGAGACAGCCGAGGCGGCCTTCAACCTGGGTGTGAACCCGTCGCAGCACATGGTTCGAGGCACGTGCGGGCTACCGCACGGAACCGGCAAATCGGTACGGGTGCTGGTGTTCGCCAAGGGCGAGAAGATCACCGAGGCCCAAGAGGCGGGAGCGGACTACGCCGGCGGAGAGGACCTCGCTGAGCGTATCCAGAAGCAAGGATGGCTCGAGTTCGACCGCGTAGTGGCGACCCCGGACATGATGCCGGTGGTCGGCAGGCTGGGCAAGATCCTCGGCCCGCGCGGCCTCATGCCTAGCCCGAAGACGGACACGGTGACCCAGGATGTGGCGCGACTCGTGCGCGAGCTCAAGGCGGGGATGATCGAGTTCCGGACGGACCGTACGGGGATCGTGCACGCGCCGTTCGGCAAGGTGACGTTCGAGGTGGACCAGCTGGAGGAGAACCTGCTGGCGCTGGCCAAGGCGATCCACGAGCGGCGGCCCGAGGGATTCCGTGGGAAGTTCCTCCGGGGCGTGTCCATCTCCTCCACCTTGGGCCCGGGGATCCGGGTGGACGCGGCAGCGTTGATGGCGGCGGCGCAGGTCGCCTAAGGGGGAGTCATGCCGAAGGCGGAGAAGGTCGCACAGGTCGAGGACCTGAAGCAGAAGCTCGATGAGGCGAGTTCTCTCGTGCTCGTGGACTTCCTGGGGTTGACGGCGCCGGAGATGGTTGAACTCCGCAGAGGGTTGCGTCGACAGGGGGTAGAGTTCCGGGTTGTGAAGAACACCCTGACGCGTCTCGCCGCCGAGCAGGCGGGCACCACGTACCTGGTGAGCCTGCTGCGAGGGCCCAACGGGGTCATGTTCGGTAGCGACAACCCCGCGGCGCCGTTCAAGGCGGCCAAGGAGTACGCACGCAAGTACCCGAAGCTCGAGATCAAGGGTGGGCTGTTCTCCGGGGAGCCGGTCTCCGCGGACGAGGTCAACTGGTATGCCAACCTGCCGAGCCGGGAGGAACTCCTCTCGAGGCTGGCCGGGGGGCTGAGCGGTCCGATGCGGGGGCTGGCGGTGGCGTTGTCGGGCGTGATCCGCAAGCTGGCCGTGGCGCTGGCGGAAGTACAGAAACAGAAAGCTTCAAAGGAGTGAGGGAATGACGAGGGAAGAGATCCTGCAAGCTGTCGAAGAGATGAGTGTCAAGGATCTGGCCGAGCTGGTGGCGGCCATCGAGGAGCGGTTCGGTGTGTCCGCACAGGCGGCAGCTCCGGTGGCGGTCATGGCCGCGCCCCAGGGTGCCGAGGCGGAGGCCGACACGGCCAAGGCCACGGTGGACGTCATGCTGACGAACGCCGGGCAGCAGAAGATCCAACTCATCAAAGTGGTCAAAGACATCACCGGCAAGGGCCTCAAGGAGTGCAAGGAGCTCGTGGACAAACTCCCCGCGGCCATCCGCGAGGGCGTGAGCCCGGAGGAAGGCGAGGAGATCCAGAAGAAGCTGGTGGAAGCGGGCGCAGAGGTCGAGCTTAGGTGAGGGGCCCCGCACTGAGCGGGGAAGCAGTTCAGATATGAGGAGGTGAGGGGCCGCCCCCACGGGGCCCCGTGTTCTTATGGCCAGGCGATGGTACGGACGGGCGCGTGAGTGGGTCGAGACGCCGGATTTGGCGGTGGACCAGAAGCGTTCGTATGAACGGTTCTTGAGCCAGGGCATTGCAGCCACGTTCGCGGAGTTCTCGCCTATTCGGTCGCCCGGTCGCGAGGGCCTCTACATGGAGCTCCTTGATCCGCGTCTGGGCGAGCCGCGGTACGACGAGTGGGAGTGCCGCGGCAAGGATTTGACCTACGCGGCTCCCCTGCGCGTCAACGCGCGGCTGCATGCGGACGGCGGAGTGCTGCGCGAGTCGGAGCTCTACCTGGTGGATGTCCCGCTGATGACCCCACGGGCGACGTTCATCATCAACGGGACGGAGAACGCCCTGGTCAACGAACTCACGCGTTCGCCGGGTCTGTACATCACCCGTGAGGAACCCCATGTGTTCCGGGCTCATTTC
Organism: Candidatus Acetothermia bacterium; assembly: GCA_003563005.1. Classification (GTDB taxonomy): domain Bacteria; phylum Bipolaricaulota; class Bipolaricaulia; order Bipolaricaulales; family Bipolaricaulaceae; genus PWTC01. Next base: position 8,680 of record PWTC01000043.1, on the reverse strand, counting down.
CTGCCCGAGCTCGGAGCCTGGCTGGAGATCGACCTCGATGTGCGGCGGTGGACGGCGCGGGCCAACTTGGATCGGCGAGGCAAAGTGCCGGTCACAGCGCTCCTCCGCGCTCTGGGGATGGAGTCCGCGGACATGATGGCCCGGTTCTCGCTCGAGGTCCCCATCTACGAGCTTCCGGACCAGGTAGCCGAGTGGAAGAACGCTCTGCTCGCCGAGCGGGTGAAGGTGGGCGACCATGATTGGGAGCCGGGCACGGAGCTCACCACAGCCCGCGTGCAGGCGCTGGTCAAGACGGGGCGTCCGACGGTGCGCCTGGTGCACCCGGCCATCCACAAGGCGATGACCGAGGACAAGACGACGACCCAGGACGAGGCCATCCGGTTCATCTACTACAAGTTCCGGCCTAGCGACCGGCCGGCGATGGGCCAGATGCTCGAGTACCTGAGGGGTCTCTACTTCAGTCAAGATTCGTACCGGCTGACGCCGATCGGCCGGTTCAAGCTGAACCGCAAGCTGGGCCTGTCGCGTGAGGAGGTGCACCTCACGCCCGAGGACATCGTGCGCGCGGTCGGGCTGCTCCTGGAGGCGCCGGGCAATGTGGGGCTTCTCGACGAGAAGGACCACCTTGGCAACAAGCGGGTGCGGCTGCCGGGCGAGCAGGCGCAGGGGGCACTCCGGGCGGGGCTCGTGCGGATGGTGCGGATCGCGCAGGACAAGCTCTCTCGCACGGACCTCGAGGATCGCGACGCGATCCGGAAGATCATCTCCGCGCGGACGGTCCAGGCTGCGGTGAACACGCTGTTCTACACGGGGCGGCTGTCGCAGTTCCTCGAGCAGACGAACCCTCTGGCCGAACTGACGCACAAGCGCCGACTGTCGGCCCTCGGCGGGGCCGCGAGCGCGCGCCGGGCGAAGATCGAGGTCCGCGATGTGCATCCGTCCCACTACGCTAGGATCTGCCCCATCGAGACGCCTGAAGGGCAGAACATCGGGCTGATCACCTCGTTGGCCATCTACGCCCGGGTCAACGAGTTCGGCTTCCTCGAGGCGCCGTACATCAAGGTCTCCAAAGGACGCGTGACAGGCGAGGTTCATTACCTCATGGCCGATGACGAGGAGAACTACGAGATCGCGCCCAGCACGGTAGAGGTCGACGCCAAGGGTCGCTTGGTGGGGGAGCGGGTGCCCGTGCGTACCGGGCGCGAGCAGGTTGTGTACGCCCCGGCCGAGGAGGTTGACTTCATCGAGGTGTCTCCCCGGATGATCGTGGGGGCCTCGGCCTCGCTGATCCCCTTCCTGGAGCATGACGATGCCAACCGGGCCCTCATGGGCGCGAACATGCAGCGACAGGCTGTTCCCCTGCTGCGGCCCCAAGCTCCAGTGGTGGGGACGGGCATGGAAGCGAAGGCGGCGCGCGACTCCGGTGCGGTGATCCTCGCGGAGGAGGACGGCACGGTCGAGCGTGCGGACGCCACCGAGATCGTCGTGAAGTCCAAGAGGGGAAAACACACCCACCGTATGCTCACCTGGGAGAGGTCGAACCAGGACACGGTGTTGCACCAGCGGCCGGTGGTTGCGGGCGGCGACAAGGTGAAGCAGGGGGACGTGCTGGCGGACTCCCAGTCCACCGTCGGCGGCGAACTGGCCCTGGGCACGAACCTCCTCGTGGCGTTCATGCCCTTCGAGGGCTACAACTACGAGGACGCCATCGTCGTTTCCGAGCGCCTCGTGCGCCAGAACATGATGGATTCGATCCACGTGCAGGAGTTCCAGGTGCGTGCCGAGGAGACCAAGCTCGGCCCGGAGGAGATCACGGCGGACATACCTAACCTCTCCAAGGAGGACCTTCGTAACCTTGATGAGCACGGCATTGTTCGCGTAGGCACCGAGGTGCGCACGGGCGATGTGCTGGTAGGGAAGATCACTCCCAAGGGCGAGGCAGAACCCACGCCTGAGGAGAAGATCTTCCGTTCGATCTTCGGCGAGCGTATGAGAAACTTCCGTAACACCTCGTACAAGATGCCCCCGATCACGGGCACGGGCACGGTGATCCGGGTCAAGCACTTCTCCCGCGCGGACGGGGACGAACTCGACGCAGGCATCAACGAGTTGGTCAAGGTGTACGTGGCTCAGCGTCGGCAGATCGCTGTGGGCGACAAGCTCGCCGGCCGGCACGGGAACAAGGGCGTCATCTCCAAAGTGCTCCCGGTCGAGGATATGCCGATGCTGCCCGATGGGACCCCGGTGGATGTGGTGCTGAACCCCTTGGGCGTCCCCTCGCGGATGAACCTGGGCCAGATCTTCGAGGCCAACCTCGGCTGGCTGTCCGCCCTGCAGGGTGAGACGGCAGCATGTCCGGTGTTCGACGGCCCCGGCGACACGGAGGTCCTCTCCGCAGTTACGGAGACCCTCAAGGCGCACGGCATGACCGACGGCAAACGCCAAGATGGCAAGGTGATCCTTCGGGACGGTCGGACGGGCGAGCGATTCCGGGAGCCCGTGACCGTCGGGGTGATGTACTTCCTCAAGCTCGAGCACATCGCCGCAGACAAGATCCATGCCCGCGCCACCGGGCCGTACGCCCTGATCACGCAGCAGCCCCTTGGAGGCAAGGCGCAGTCGGGCGGTCAAAGGCTCGGGGAGATGGAGGTCTGGGCGCTCGAGGCCTATGGTGCCGCCGCACTCCTTCAGGAGATGCTGACGGTCAAGAGCGACGACGCCAAGGGCAGGGTTCAACTCTATAAGGCGATCCTGCGCGGAGAGGACTTCCCGAAGCCCGGCATACCCGAGTCGTTCAAGGTGCTGTGGCGGGAGCTTCAGTGCTTGGCCCTGTCCCCGCGAGCATACGATCGACAGGGACGTGAGATCGACCTCCTCTGACATGCGCAGAGAGCGTGCGGCCGGGTTCATCCTGTACAGGACCACGGGCGGACAGCGCGAATACCTGATCGTCCGCAACCGGGGTCGTGGATACTGGGGATTTCCCAAGGGGCGGCTTGAGCCTGGCGAGGAGGGTGAGGCCGCCGCCCGCCGCGAGGTAGCCGAGGAGGTGGCGATCACCCGGCTGTACCAGGTTCCTTCGTTCCGGGAGGTCCTCGAGTATACGTTTGTGCGCTGCGGTGAGGTGATGGACAAAGAGGTTGTCTTGTACCTCGCCCGCACCGATGAACCCGGCGAGGCGCAGCCCGGAGAGATCCAGGAGATCGCGTGGTTGCCGTACCCCGAGGCCCGGGCGCGACTGACCCACGCGGAGCAGAAGGAACTGCTCCGTCGCGCCGAGGCGTGTCTCGCCCAAGGCGAGGGAGAGGGCTAAGGCGAGAGGCCCGGGCTTGGCCCGATTAGAATGGACTGGAGAGCTGTACTCGCTGCGCTGTGCGTGTTCGCTTTCACCTACGCGCTGATTTTCTCAGAGCGCGTTCCGAGGATGATCGCCGCCCTGGCTGGGGCTGTTGCCATGATGATCGCCGGCGCGTGGCTGGGCTTTCTCCCCTCCGAGCAAGCCATGGCGCTGGTGGACTTCGACACCATCTGGCTCCTCGTTGGGATGATGATCCTGGTGGGAATGCTGCGCGAGACAGGTTTCTTCCAGTACGTCGCCGTGTGGGCGGCGCGGCTGGCGCGCGGCAACCCACGTGTGTTGCTCGTCTCGCTCACACTGGTGGCTGCCTTCATGTCCATGATCCTCGACAACCTCACCACCGTGCTGGCGATGGTCCCCATCACGCTGTCCATCGCCGAGGTGCTCGGGGTGTCTCCGCTCCCCTACCTGTTGGGCCAGGTCCTCATGGCCAACGTGGGCGGGGCGGCCACGCTGGTCGGCGATCCCCCCAACATCATCATCGGATCTTCAGCTCACTTCTCGTTCAACGACTTCCTGGCGCACGCCGCACCGGCAGCCCTGCTGGTGATGGCGGCCACGCTGGTGTTCCTGCTCTTCCGGTACCGTCGACCGCTGGCCGCCCGGCCTGAGCGCGTGGAGCACATCATGTCCATGGATCCCTCCCGCGCGCTGGCGGATCGGCGGGGCGTGGTCAAGCTCCTGGGCATCGTGGGGCTTGTGGTCTGCATGTTCCTCGTACATGGCGCGCTGGGCCTCTCGCCGGGCCTGGTCGCGCTCATCGGTGCTGTGCTCGCGGCGTTCGTCCTCCGTCCCACCGCGGGCGCTTTCCTGGCGGGCGTCGAGTGGGAGATGATCCTGTTCCTGATCGGGTTGTTCGTCGTAGTGGGCGGTGTAGACAGGACGGGCGTGTTCGCCGCGGCGGCCGAGGGACTCGTGCATCTCGGCGGCTCGCCGCTGCTCCTGGCGTTGGTGGTCCTGTGGGTGGGTGCTGTCCTGTGTTGGGCGATCGGTGCGGTACCGGCCACGGTGGTCATGGTCCCCGTGGTCCGGGGACTCGTCGCTCTGGGGGGCGCCGGAGACGTCCTGTGGTGGGCGCTCGTGCTCGGTGTGGGGTTCGGCGCCAACGGCACGCCGATCGCGACGGCGGCGAACATCGCGCTTGTAGGCCTCTCCGAGCGAGGAGCAGAGGAGATCCATACAAGGACATGGCTGGTCACGGGCATGCCGGCCTCGCTTCTGGGGTGTGTGCTCGGTTCGCTCGTGCTGTGGTTCGCCCTGGCGACGGGGTGGATGGCTTGAGGAGAAGGGGGCGATGTGTCGAACGTGCGTGAGCTCAGGGACGGGCTGTGGATGATCGACGTCGAGGAGTTCGGCGTGCCCGGTTACGGCGCCGTCTACCTGATCGTGGGCGACGGCGTGGCCCTCGTCGAGACGGGGACGTCGCACGCCGTGCCCCATGTGCGGGAGGGGCTCGCTGCAGCCGGTGTTCGGCCCCGAGACGTGCGTTACATGCTGGTCACCCACGTGCATCTCGACCATGCCGGCGCTACGGGGCACCTGGCACGTGAGTTCACCGGGGCCCAGATCGTGGTGCACCCTCGCGGGGCCCATCACCTGGCAGCGCCCGAACGACTCCTCGCCTCGGTGCGGAGCGCCACGGGGGAGAACGCCGATGCCTACGGGACGCTGATCCCGGTGCCCGAAGGACGGATCGTCGCGGCGGAGGATGACCGGGCGTTCTCGTTGGGGACACGACGCATCAGGGCGATCCACGCCCCGGGACACGCACCGCACCACATGTGCTTCTGGGTGGAACCTGAGAAATGGCTCTTCACCGGAGATGCCGCTGGAATCTGGCGTCGCGGGGCGTTCGCGCCGACCACACCGCCGCCTAGCTTCGATCTGGAGCACGCGCTGGCGACCCTGCACCGGTTGAGCGGCTTCAAGCCTCGGGAGGTGTGCTACACGCACTTCGGCCTCGCCGAGCGCCCAGGAGAGGCGTTGGGGAGCTATGCGCAGTTCCTGACCGACTGGGTGGAGCGGGTGGGGCGGGAGCTCGCCGACGTGGGGGGCGACGAGGACGAGGCGGTGCACCGGCTGATCCGAGATCCCGAGGTGATGAGCTGGCCGTTCAACGAGCGCAGTGCCGCCGGGGAGGCTGAGATGTGTGTGCGTGGTGTGCTCGGCTATCTGAGGCGCGCGGCGTGATCGCTCGGGTGGCGCTGCCCGTCCCGCGCACGCCGCCGCTCGACTACGAAGTGCCCGCAGGGATGCAGCTTGAGCGAGGCGACCGTGTCCGGGTCTCGCTACGGGGCCGCCCGCTGTGGGGCGTGGTGATCGAACTGGCCCCGGACGCGGCGTTTACCGGTGCGCTGCAGCCCGTCGAGCAGGCCGGAGGGCCCGTGGTGTCCCCGGACATGCTCGAGGTCATCGCCGAGATCTCCGAGGGGTTCTGGATTCCCCTTGGCCTCTGCCTGGGAAGGATCCTGCCGCGACCGGCCCGACGGCGCGCCCGGAGGCTCGCGCTTGCGGTGCCCAAGGCCGAGGTCTTGCCCATCATCGAGGAACTGGAGCGCCGGGCACCCGTCCAAGCGCGGGTCCTGCAACAGCTCGCACAGGGCCCCCTCGATGACGGTGAGCTCAAGCGGCGTACCGGGGCACGCGCCGAGGCGACACGGCGGCTCATCGAGAAGGGGCTTGTGAAGGCGGATCCCCTTCCCTTCTCGTTTCGGCTCACGGAGGCCCGCCGCGCGCTCCGCTTGACCCAGGAGCAATCCCATGCACTGAACGCGCTTGAGGGGGCCTCGCCCGGCGAGCGTTTCCTGCTCGTGGGGCCGTCGGGTTCGGGGAAGACGGAAGTCTACCTACGACTCATGAAGGAGGTCCGAACCCGAGGACACGGCGCGCTGCTACTGGAGCCGGAGATATCGCTCCTCCCACAGGTATGGGCCCGCGCGGGGGGGGCACTCGGCGATCCTCCCGGGGTCTACTTCGGCGGTCTGGCGCCGGGCGAGCGCTGGAGGGTGTGGAAGGACGTGCTCGATGGGCGCCTGCACACGGTCGTGGGGACGCGGTCCGCGGTATACCTCCCGTTTCCTGATCTCGGACTGATGGTGATGGATGAGGAAGGAGAGGGGCTCTACAAGCAGGATGCCATGGTCCCCTACTACCACACGCGTGACGTGGCCGAGATCCGCGCGGCACGGCAGGGCGCGGTGCTGGTGATGGGCTCGGCCACACCGTCGGTGGAGTCCTACTACCGTGCCGAACGGGGGGAACTGCGACTCCTCCGCGTGACACAGCGCGTCGCGGGCGCCCCCCCCCATGTGCGGGTCGTCCCCGAGGGGGATCGAGTCCTCACTCCAGATCTGGTGGAGGCAGTGCGGCGGCACCTGGACGATGGCGGTCAGGTGATGCTCTGGGTGAACCGGCTTGGGTACTTCACCGGGGCTTCGTGTCGTGACTGCAGGACTTTCCTGCCGTGCCGTGCGTGTGGTTCGAGCCTGGTCTTCCACTTCGCCGAGCGGTGCTTCCGCTGCCATGTCTGCGGGGTCTCCGCAGACCGACCTACCTGCCCCGGCTGCGGCGGAAGCCGATTCCGACTATACGGGATCGGCACCGAGCGCGTGGAACACGAGGCGCAGCGCCACTTTCCCCGGGCGCGGATCGCGCGGCTGGACTCCGAGACCGCGGATCATGGCGGTGAGGTGCTCGCCGCGCTGGCCGAGGGCACGCTGGACGTGCTGGTCGGGAGCCAGATGATCGGCAAGGGTATCGATTTTCCAAGGATCAGCCTTGTAGGCGCGGTGAACGTCGACACCCTGCTTGGCTCGCCTGACTTCCGTGCGGGGGAACGGGCGTTTCGCCTGCTCTCGGGGGCGATCGGGCGCGCCGGGAGAGGGGACAGGCCCGGTGAGGTCATCGTGCAGTCCGACCAGGCGGAGCATTACAGCATTCGACGAGCTGTGCACGGGGATTTCGAGGGCTTCTACCGCGAGGAGCTCGTGTACCGCCAGGCGCTTGGCTATCCTCCCTTTGTGCGCCTCGGGCGCTTCACCGTGGACGGGGCAGGAGCGGAGCGGATGGCGCACACCATCGCCCGGGCGCTGGGGGACCAGGGGATCGAGGTCCTAGGCCCTGCGCGTCTGCCCGCCCGTAGGGGCGTTCCCCGCTGGCAGGTGATGGTCCGCGGCGACGAGAGTCTGGAGGCGAGGGTGAAGGAAGCGTTGCCCCGTCCCGCCTCGAGCGTTCGCTGGGACCCCCGCGTCTAGCCCTCGGCCCGAGGGCCGACAGGAAGAAGACGCGGCGCTGCGGAGAGCTCGAAGAGGACGCGCTCCCCGGGCGCGGCCGGCCGATCGGAGAAGAGCACGAGCGGCAGTCCGTGGAAGGCCGCACGCACCTCCCAGCGTTCGCCCAGGTACTCGACGTCGGTCACGATCGCCTCGTAGGGTCCGCTGCCGATCCGAGCTTCCTCAGGGCGAAAGAACAGGAAACTGTCCTCGGTGTGATCGGAAGGCGGCGCCACGGTGAACTCCGCGCCTTCCACCTCCACGATCGCTCTGCCGCCTTCAGAGGCCACGACGCGCGCGGGCCACAGGTTCGCCCGACCGAGGAAGCGGGCCACGAACACGGTGGCAGGATGCCGATAGAGGTGCTCCGGGACTTCCACCTGTTCGATCGCCCCGACACGCATGACCGCCACCCGGTCTGCCAGTGCCATCGCCTCCTCTTGGTCGTGGGTGACGTGAACCGCCGTCACCTCAAGATCCAAGAGGAGCCGGCGCAGCTCGGTGCGCAGCTCCTTTCGCAGCGCCGCGTCGAGCGATGACAGAGGCTCGTCGAGGAGGAGCACCTTGGGTCGGGGCGCAAGCGCGCGTGCGAGTGCCACGCGTTGCTTCTGACCCTCCGAGAGCTGGAAGGGGCGCCGGCGCGCATAGCCCTCGAGGCCGACGAGCGAGAGGAGCTCCCGCACCCGCTCCCGCCGGGCCGAGCGGCCCACGTGGCGCAGGCCGTAGGCGACGTTCCCTCCCACGGACATGTGCGGGAAGAGCGCGTGGCTTTGAAACACAAGCCCCACGCCCCGCCCCTCGGGCGGGCGGCGGGTAACGTCCGCGCCGTCGATCCACACGCGACCGGAGTCAGGAGGCTCGAGCCCGGCGATGATGCGAAGGAGCGTGGTCTTCCCACAACCGGAGGGGCCCAACACCGCCAGCGTCTCGCCGCGGACCACCGACAGGCTGATCCCGTCCACCGCCCGTACATCGTCGAATCGCTTCTCGATACCCTTGAGCTCAACGGCGTGCATGTGCCCTCCCGAACCCTTGTCCGATGCGGTCCCAG
>PWTC01000036.1 GCA_003563005.1 Candidatus Acetothermia bacterium | reverse complement strand
TCGAGCGCCGTCTGTTGGACATGGGCGACCTGCCCGCCGCCCTGCCCAACGAGACGGTCATGGCCGTGGCCCGGGTGATCGGCAGGGCCGAAGAATACGAGTCCCCGGGAGAGCTGCTCTCCGCGGTGGATGCGCTGGTGCGTGAGGCGTCTGGCGTGAGCATCAGTCCCGCAGGGCTGCTTGAAGTCGAGGAGATCATCCAGGAGACCGGGTGGCAACGGTACTGTGGGTGGAACGTGTCGGGGGGTGTGGGGTACGAGGTTCTGGATCCGAGGGGACAAATACAGGATCTGTCGGTGATCCTGGCGGCCGACGTGGCCCTCGCCCCTGAGCCAGGCTCGCAGTTGCGGCTGAGCGCGAGCTACGCGGCGGTGGCCCACCCGACGGCCGGAAGGTCGTACATCACCCTCGGAGCCTCGTTCGATCAGAGGATCAGTGACACCACACATTTCGTCTTCGAGTACGCGCTGCGGCAGGAGGCAGAGGGCCCGGTGGTGCGGGACCGGCAGTCGGCCACGTTCCAGCTGGAGGGGGAGCTGGGTGGCATCAGCGTCGCGGTACAGATCGCGTTCGGGAAGCGTGCAGACGCGGAGGCTTGGACGCAGGACTTGATGCTGTCGGCTGTGATCAACCTTCTATGAGGAGCCCACGCTGTGTGGACGGAGAGGAACGAGCCACGCACCGTGTGCGCTGCTAGCTAGGAGTTCGCCATGCCTAATGAGATCGTATCTGTCGAGCCCCTCGGACCGCAGACCAAGTCGTTCGTGGTTCGTGCACCTCGGGTAGCCGCACGTGCCCAGCCGGGGCAGTTCGTGGTGGTGCGGCTGCATGCGCGAGGCGAGCGCATCCCGCTGACGCTCGCAGATTGGTCCGCCGAGGACGGCACGATCACCCTTGTCGTCCAAGAGGTGGGCAAGACGACCCTGGAGATGGGGGCATCTGTGGATGAAGGAAGCGAGCTAGCCGATGTCGTGGGTCCCTTGGGGGAGCCTTCGGAGATCCTCTCCGAAGGCACGGTGGTGTGCGTTGCCGGTGGGGTGGGCATCGCGCCCGTCTACCCCATCGCGCGCGCCCTCAAGGAAGCCGGGACGCACGTGATCGGGATCGCCGGTGCGCGCTCGGAGGATCTCCTCTTCTGGGTCGACCGGCTCGAGGAGGCCTGCCACAGTCTGGTGATCACCACAGACGACGGGAGCGCCGGCCGCAAGGCTCTGGTCACGGAACCGCTGGCGGAGATCCTCGCCGCCCGGAAGATCGCGCGCGTCTGGGCGATCGGTCCGGCGGTGATGATGAAGTTCTGCGCGCAAGCCTGTGCGAAGGCAGGGGTTCCGATCACCGTATCGCTCAACCCGATCATGGTGGACGGCACGGGCATGTGCGGTGCGTGTCGTGCTGAAGTTGGAGGCCGAGTGCGGTTTGCCTGTGTGGACGGACCCGAGTTCGCCGGCGACCAGGTCAACTGGGACCTGCTCATCGCGCGGTTGGCGGCCTACCGTGAGGAGGAGCGCTGTGCGCTGGAGCGCTACCGAAGGATGGTACGGGAGGCCGCCGCATGATCCGGCCCGAACAGGTTCCGATGCGTGAACAGGACCCGCGCTCGCGGGTTCACAACTTTGACGAGGTTCCCTTGGGCTACAGCGAGATGGAGGCCCGTGAGGAGGCTGCGCGCTGCCTCAAGTGCAAGACGGCGCCCTGTGTGGCGGGCTGTCCTGTTCAGGTTGATATCCCTGGCTTCATCTCCCAGGTCGAGCAGGGCGACTTCCGCGCTGCGGCGGCCACGATCAAGCGCACGAACAACCTCCCGGCGGTCTGTGGGCGGGTGTGCCCTCAGGAGACACAGTGCCAAGGGGTGTGCACGTTGGGCAGGAAGTTCGAGCCCTGTGGGATCGGCCGCCTGGAACGTTTCGTGGCCGATTGGGAGATGGAGCACGGAGCGAGGACACACGAACCTCCGCCTGCCACGGGGTCGCGGGTGGCCGTGGTCGGCGCGGGCCCGGCGGGGCTGACGTGTGCCGCTGACCTGCGGATGCTGGGGCACGAGGTCACGGTACTTGAGGCGTTGCACGAGCCTGGAGGCGTCTTGATGTATGGGATACCGGAGTTCCGCCTTCCCAAGGAGGTGGTGAACCACGAGGTGGAGGGCCTGCGGCGGATGGGCGTGGCCTTCGAGATGAACGTCGTGGTGGGCAAGTCGATCACGGTGGACGAGCTCCTGTCGGAGGGTTACGGTGCGGTGTTCGTGGGAAGTGGCGCAGGGCTGCCACGTTTCCTGGGGATCCCGGGCGAGACGCTGATCGGGGTGTACTCCGCCAACGAGTTCCTCACGAGGGTGAACCTCATGCGTGCCTGGCGCTTCCCGGAGTACGACACCCCGGTGAAGGTGGGCCGCCAGGTCGCCGTGGTGGGCGGGGGGAACGTGGCCATGGATGCCGCGCGCACCGCGCTGCGGCTCGGCGCGGAGAAGGTGACGGTGCTCTACCGGCGGACACGGCAGGAGATGCCGGCACGGGTGGAGGAAACGCACCACGCCGAGGAGGAAGGGGTGGACATGCAGTACTTGGTGAACCCGGTGCGGCTGGAAGGCCGTGACGGAATCCTGTCCGATGTCGTGTGCCTGAGGATGGAACTCGGCCCGCCCGACGATTCCGGCCGCCGCCGCCCGGTGCCCATCGAGGACTCAGAGTTCTCCCTGGCGGTCGACACGCTGATCGTGGCTGTGGGCAACCAGCCACACCCGCTCGTCCCCCGCACGACCCGGGGACTTGAGGTCACCAAGTGGGGCACCGTACAAGCGGACGAGCAGGGTGCCACGAGTCGTCCCGAGATCTTCGCCGCCGGGGACATCGTCACCGGGGCGGCCACCGTCATCTCGGCCATGGGCGCGGCCAAACAGGCGGCCGTCGCCATCGATGCATACGTGGGGAAGCAGTAGGATGGGTGCCGCTTCGCGCCTCGCTCTCGAGGAGCTCCCGCTTGGAGACCGTCGGTTGCGCCAGTTCGCGCGCGTGCCTTGGATGTTGCACGCTGGGGATCCGCATTGGATCCCTCCGCTGACCGCCGAGCTTCTCGGAAGCCGGCTGCTGGGCCTCACGGGCCTGCTGACCCCGGAGCATCCCTATCACCGCCATGCCGAGGTCACCCACTTCCTGGCGCGCAGGGGGCGGCAGCTGATCGGGCGGCTGTCCGCAGCTGTGAACCACCGCTACAACGAGCACTACGACGAACGGCTCGGTTTCTTCGGTTTCTTCGAGTGCGCTCAGGACGGTGAAGCGGCGCAGGCGATGCTCGACGGCGCCGCCGAGTGGCTCGCACGACGCGGGATGGCTGCCATGCGCGGTCCTGGCGGCTACTCGAACGCCACGCACGAACCCCATCAGGCCGTGTTGATCGACGGGTTCGACACACCCCCCACGGTGGAACTCACGTACAACCCTCCCTACTATGGCCCACTCTTGGAGAGCTGCGGGCTTGCGAAGGTAAAGGATTACCACGCCTACTGGGTCACGCCCGACGAGGCAGCGCGCCGGCGGGTGCGCGATTTGGCTGCCCGGGTCCTCGCCAAGCGTTCGGTGGAGACCCGCTCCTTGAACCGTGCCCGCCTCGGGGACGAGGTGGCGCACATCGTCGAAGTGTACAACGAGGCGTGGTCCGCCAACTGGGGGTTCCTGCCGATCACGGATGCGGAGGCCGACGCGCTGGCCGCCTCGCTTCGGTTCATCGCCGATCCGGAGATCATCCGGTTCGCTTACGTGAACGGGGAGCTGGCGGCCGTGCTGGGGGCTCTACCGGACCCGAACGTGGCACTCCGCCCCCGTTGGGCGCGCCTCCTGGATACGGACATCGTCCGCGTGGCGCGCCTGATGGCCATGCGGCGGCGCATTCGGGCGCTCAGGCTCATGTTCTTCGGCATTCGTCCCCGTTACCGCAGGATGGGCGTGGACGCCGTGTTGTTCCGCGACATCTACGAGTGCGCAGCGCGGCGTGGCTACAGGGGAGGCGAGGCGTCCATGCTTCTTGAGAACAACGACATGATCCTGCGCGCTTCAGAGATTATGGGTGGGGAGAAGTACAAGACGTGGAGGATATACGAGACGCAGTTGTAGGGATTCCTTGAGGCTAACGGTCCCCCAGGTCTCGCAGACGTTGCTCGATGAGCGGGCCCACCGCTTCCCCCTTCATCTCGAAGATCGGTGCCTCCTCGCCGTTCAGGTACAGCCAGAGCCAGTCCCAAGGGTGCAGGCAGCATGCGAGCGTCTCCTGGCGGGTGTTGATCGGGTACGTCCGGAGATCGATCCTCCCTGGGTAGCGGGTCCCCAAGGCTCTGATCTCGTCGCGCGCGGAGAGGCCCTTGTGGATGCTGTAGGGGCACCGGTCGCTCCATGCGAGGTCTACCGCCAGTGTCCCCGGGGAAGCAACGCGCGGGGTGAAGGTCTCAGGGGCGAACGAGGGGTTGGGGGCCGTCTGTCCGAGAGGGTGCCACATGAGGCTCAGGTGTGCCTGCGTTTCTACGGGCTCGAACCCCAGTTCCTCCAGGAGCGTGGCCGGGAAGTGCACCGGATGGTCCCAGCCCAACGCGGCGAGCCCGGTATAGCGCTCGCCGAGTTCCTCGATGAGGGCACACACCAACTCTCTTTCGCGATCGAGGTGTTCGTGCTTGCGAGGCTCATCCGGCACCCAGTGATAGCACATGAGCACCCCCGCCCCGGGGGCGAGCACGGGCATGGGGGCGGTCTCCGCGGGCATGCACTCCACAAAACCGCGGGGCTGAGCGCCTTCGTAGGCGACGAGCCCGTGCAGGCCAGCGTCGATCATGGCGTGGCGCCATGCTGTGGTACGGGCGATCTCCTCTCGGAACGGGCTGCCCTGCACCTCGAGGCCGCCGGGGCAACACACCAGGTCAGCGACCGTGGAGCGATCCAGTGGACGCAAGGTGAGCTCAGCCATGGCGAGAGGATAGCTGCCCTGAGCGCGGAGGCAAGTGGTGCTGGCCAGGGGCGGTGCTTGACGGTAACGTTGGCCCATGAACACGGAAAAGGCGATGTACGAGGCGGTATGGAGGGAGATCGACCGACGGGCACCGGAGCTATGGGAGCTGGCGCTTCGGTTGCACGCGAACCCGGAGCTGGGCTACGAGGAGCACAAGGCAGCGAGGTGGCTGGCCGACGTCCTGGAGCGAGAGGGTTTCCAGGTGGAGCGTGGCCTGGCGAGTATCCCCACCGCCTTCCGGGCGCGTCACCCGGCGGCGTCACCTGGCGCGCGGGTGGCTATCCTCGCCGAGTATGATGCGCTGCCGGAACTTGGGCATGCCTGCGGGCACAATCTTATCGCCGCGGGTGCCATCGGGGCGGCCCTCGGGCTTGCCGTCGTCAAGCCGCATCTCCCTGGAGAGCTCCTCATCATAGGAACCCCGGCTGAGGAGGGCGGTGGAGGGAAGATCCGGCTGATCGAAGCCGGTGTTCTCCGGGGGATCGATGCGGCCTACATGTTCCATCCCGCCTCCGAGACGGTGGTGGATCGAGGCTCGCTGGCCATCACCGAGGTAGAGATCGCTTTCCGTGGCGTGGCGGCCCACGCGTCCTCCCAGCCGGACAGAGGTGTCAACGCGCTCGACGCGGTGATCCAGACGTTCGTCGCGCTCAACGCGCTACGACAGCACATGCGCGATGGGGCACGCGTGCACGGCATCATCACCGACGGAGGGCAGAAACCCAACATCGTCCCCGAGCACGCGGCGGCCCGCTTCTACGTCCGCGCCGCCGACAATGGCTACCGGGACCAACTCCTCGCAGCCCTCGAGCGGTGCGCCCAGGGGGCCGCCCTGGCAACGGGGGCCGAGCTGGACTTCCACACCGTGGGCCACGCCTACAAGGCGATGCGCTCCAGCCACGCCCTTGCTGACGCCCTCACCACGCACCTGGTGGAACTGGGGGAGCCTCCGGTGTCACCGACCGGCGGCCTCGGCTCGACGGACATGGGAGACGTCTCCTGGGAGGTGCCCAGTCTGCACCCTTACGTGCGCATCACTGAAGAGGCCGTCCCAGGGCATTCGCGCGCCTTCGCCGAGGCCTCGTGCAGCGACGGAGGCCGGCGTGGGATGCTGGTGGCGGCGAAGGCGCTGGCGGCGCTCACCGTTGACCTCTGGGCTGATCCGGGGCTCATGGAGCGCGTCCGGGAGGAGTTCGTCCGCTAGCGCGTAGACCCGGCGTGCTCACGGCACAGGATCGTAGCCGCCCGGGTGCCACGGACCGCACTTGAGCAGGCGGCGCAGGGCCAACCAACACCCTCGCACCGCTCCGTGTTTGAGCAGTGCCTGCCGGGCGTACTCCGAACAACTGGGGTAGAAGCGACAGCGCGGCGGCAGAAGCGGGGAGAGCACACGTTGGTAGCCTCTGATGAGCAAGGACAGGATTCTCGCCACAGGTTCCAGTGTACCCCTCTTGACAGGTGGGGGGCGACTCGCTAGAATTGGCACTGAAGGTACCAGATTGCTAATAGGAGGTGGCAACATGGCGACGTTTCCTGTACTGATGCGTGACCCGTTGCGGGTCGTAGGCGACATGGGTCGGCTGGTCGACGAGGTGTTCCGGAGCTTTGGGAACCTCGACGTCGACGTGGCGCCGTCGTTCGGGCGGTCCGACATCTACGTGAAGGATAAGCACCTCATCGTGGAGACGGAGCTCCCTGGCGCGCGCAAAGAGGATATCCAGGTCAAGGTCGAGGGGAACAAGCTCATCGTGGCCGGCGAGGTGAAGCGATGCGAGGAAGTTCGCGAGGAGAACTTCATCCGTATGGGGCGGCATTGCGGTACGTTCCGGCGGGTGTTCCCGCTCCCTGATGAGCTGGAGAACGCCCAGGACGTAAAGGCGAAGTTCGCGGATGGGATCCTTCGCATCGAGGTCCCGCTGAGGAGAGCTCCGAACGAGGAGCGCGGTTTCGACGTCAAGATCCAGTGATTGAAGGGAACAGGGGCCGGCCCTCGCAGGGGCTCGGCCCCTGTGGCTCAGTTGGGACCGTATCGCTCGCTAAGATACCGCTGGAATGGCTCCGGTGAGAGGCTGTGGCCCGTCGCTTCGCCCATGAGCTCCTCAGGCAGCAGGGCGCCCCCACGCCGGTGGATATGGGCACGCAGCCAGCCTAGCACTGAGGAGAAATCGCCCTGTGAGATCGCTCCCCACATGTGCGGGTGCGCCTGTTGAACCGCAGCGAATAGCTGGGCGGCGTAGAGGTTCCCCAACATGTACGAGGGGAAGTAGCCGAACATCCCCCCCGCCCAGTGCACATCCTGCAGAACGCCCTCGCGGTCGCTTCGCGGCACCACCCCCAGGTAACGCTGCATACCCTCTTGCCAGAGTTGAGGCAGATCGGTGACCCGCGTGCGGCCTTCGATGAGGCCAAGCTCGAGTTCGAAGCGGAGTGCGATGTGCAGGTTGTAGGTGACCTCGTCCGCCTCCGTGCGGATGAGCGAGGGCGTCACGCGCGCGGCTTCCGCCGCCAGCACCTCCGGACCGACCGAGGCCAATCGTGGAAGATGGCGCTCGAGCAGCGGCTGCAGGTAGTGCCAGAAGTGAGGGGAGCGGCCCACCTGGTTCTCCCAGAGCCGGGCCTGGGACTCGTGGATGCCGAAGGAAGCCGCGCTATCCAGGCCTGTCCAGTTAAACTCTTCAGGTAGGCCCTGATCATAGAGGGCATGCCCTCCTTCGTGCAGGGCCCCGAGCAGCCCTGAGAACACGTCGTCGGCGTTGTAACGGTTTGTGATGCGCACATCGCCGGGGCTCATCGCGATCGTGAACGGGTGGGTCGAGTCGTCAAGCCTCCCGGAGGAGAAGTCGTACCCGATGGCGGCGAGCACCTCTCGGCTGAGCCTGCGCTGGGCCTCAAGGTCATAGGGACCGCGGTCCAGGGAAGGATTGGCTTGGGACTCCCGCTGCCCGTGGTGCCGGACGAGCGAGGTCGACGTGGCCACGACCGGGGGGAGGAGTTCCCGCAGGCGAGCAACGGTCATCCCCGGCTCGTACTCCTCCAGGAGTGCGTCGTAGGGGCTGTCCTGGTAACCCAGGTAGTCGGCCAGCCGCCGCACGGCGTCCACCACGTTCGCCAGGTGCGGGGCGAACAGCGCGAAGTCCGAGTCGTGCCTCGCCCTTTCCCACACGCTCTCGGCCTGCACACACGTGGTGACGAGCTGCTGGTAGAAGTCGGGCGGGACGGCACGTTTGCGCTCATGCTCTCGCTGCCAGTAGCGGACGAGGGCGCGGTCGGCATCCGTCTCGGCCCGGGCGTCCGCATTCGCCAGCAAGACGCCGAGTTCCGGGCTGATCAGACGTTCGAACGCGAGCCGCTCCAACCTGCCGATCACGGCGGCACGGGCAGTGTCGCCGCGGGGTGGCATGCAGGTTCGCTGATCCCAGTACGCCAAGGAGACAGCCGATTGTAGCTCCTGGATCTCCCGTACGTAGGCGAGCAGTAACTCGCTTGCCCTCACAGGACTACATCCTCTCCGTGCGACCGGTGAACTTGAACCCTCGGATGCG
>PWTC01000088.1 GCA_003563005.1 Candidatus Acetothermia bacterium | reverse complement strand
GCTCAGAAAGCCTTATCTGTTCCACACTGTGATTATAGTGAGCTTTGGGAGCGCTGTCACTCAGGCTCCCACCCCGAGGGAGGTCAAGACCGCTCGACGCCATCCACGAGGATCAACCGCGTGCGCTCTCCTCTAGGGCTTGCGCATAGATCTCCAGGTCTCCGGCTGAGAACAACACGAACCTCACCACGTCCAATGCACACTAAGGTGATGTAAGGAACTCGACGGCGGTCCTCAACGCCAGGCACGCGGCGGACTCCACGGGGAAGCCATAGATGCCTGTAGAAATGCTGGGAAAGGCGATCGAGCGAACCTCTTCGGCGACAGCAAGCGCCAGGCACGAGCGGTAGGCCTGTGCCAACAGTTCCGACTCACCGCGCTGCCCGCCTTGCCAGACCGGTCCCACGGTATGGATCACATACCGAGCCGGCAGTTCTCCTGCCACCGTGAGCACGGCGTCCCCGGTCGCGAGTGGGCCGCGCAGCTTCCGCAGCTTCGCCGCCGCCTGGGTGAGCGCAGGCCCGCCGGCCCGGTGGATCGCACCCGAAACTCCTCCGCCAGGGGTGAGGTCAGGGTTCGCCGCGTTGACGATCGCCTCGACCTGCTGGGTGGTGATATCGCCCTGCACGAGCTCCAGCAGCGCACCTCCGAAGGAGCGGCTGTGACGATCAGGCCTTGCCATAGACGCGTTCGACCTCCTCGACGAGGATGCGGGCGTGTTCGAGGGCATCACCCGACACAGAAAGTGCGATCCGCTCGCTTGGCGCCCGCCGTCTGGGATCACCCAGGTCGGTGCTCACGCTGTCGAGCCGCAGGAGCGGCCTGTGCGTTCGGTAACCACGGTCGACAGCGGCAATGCGTGCGAGGAGCTCCGGGAGGCCGTCCTGTTCCAACTCGTCGGGTGTCTTGCCTTGGGCCATGAGGAGCGCACGCAGCGCGCGGTCCGCGGCAGTCATGGCGACATCCAGCGCCCAGTCGGGCCAGCCCCCCTCTTGCAGCACCTCCGCAGCCCGAAGGTCGTGTACAGCCTGTCTTCCGTGCCGTGCACCCTCGGCACGAAGGGACTCGTCGTCCCATCGGTCGGCGACCCCGCCTCGCACCTCATCGGGCATCTCCTCGTCGGGATACCCGAGGCGATGGCCGATCTCATGGAACACCGTCCGCCGGACCTGATCGCGGAGTTCGTCAAGATCCCGACACCACTCCTCGATGGGCCGCTGGTAGAGCACGAGCACGCCAGGGAAGTCGTTTCGGTCCTGCACCTCGGGAAGGGCCGCACCCTCGTACATCCCGAACGGGTAGTCCGGCGGGGCCATGCCCCACTCCTCCATGAGCGCGTCCTCGGGGTAGTCCTCCACGCGCACTTCCATCCCCTGCAGGTAGGGGCGAAAGGCATCAGGGAGCTCGGCAATGGCCTGATGCGTCAACTTCTCGAACTCCTCCCGCTCGATCCGGACTGCCATGCGATCAGCGTGGCTCGGGGCCGGTTACCAGGGGATAGTCGGCCTCCAGCCAATCCGCCTTCCCCCCCTCGAAGTCCCATACGTTGGTGAAGCCGAGCTGTTCGAGTTTGCGTGCCGCCGTGGGGCTAGCCTCGCAGGCGAAACTCGAGCAGTAGACGACGATGGGTTGGTCGAGCCCAAAACGTTCCTTCGCTTCATGGCCGATCCGGTCGAGGGGGATGTGAATCGCTCCGGGGATGTGCCCGTTCAGGTACGCCTCGCGCGGCAGTACCTCGATGACGACGAGGTTGTCCCCCTCGTCCAGCCTCCGCTTCAGTTCCTCACGCTTCATGGGTTGGGGCATAGGATCACCTCTCTGTCGATTCCCCTGTGATTGTATCATGGTCCGCATGTGGCCCCGGCGCGGTTGAAACAGCAGCATCGCGGGCTACGCTTGTGTCAGGTTCGCCAAGGGGGTGGCGCATGCAGTACCGCACTTTGGGAAGCCTCGACTGGAAGCCCTCTGCCCTCGGGTTCGGGGCCATGCGTTTTCCGCTTCGGGACGAAGACGCGGCGCACATTGATGAGGAGCAGGCTGAGCGCATGCTACGTTACGCACTCGACCACGGCGTGAACTACATCGACACCGCCTACCCCTATCACGGCGGCGCGTCCGAACGCTTCCTCGGACGCTTTCTGGTTGGTTCGTACCAAGACAGAGCGAAGCTGGCGACGAAACTCCCGCCCTGGAAGGTGGACTCCGCGGACGACTTTGATCGATTGCTCGATGAGCAACTCGAACGACTGGACCGGGACAGCGTCGACTTCTACCTCCTGCACGCGCTCAACGCCGAGAGTTGGACCAAGCTCCAGGGGCTGGATGTGCTCGACTGGGCCGAGCGGGCCATGGCGCAGGGCAAGTTCGCTCATCTGGGGTTCTCGTTCCACGATGACTACCCCGTTTTCCGCGAGATCGTCGACGCCTACGACAACTGGTCCTTGTGCCAGATCCAGTACAACTACATGGACACCGATTACCAAGCGGGCCGCGAAGGCCTCCGCTACGCAGCCGCCCGTGGCTTGGGGGTGGTGATCATGGAGCCCTTGCGCGGAGGTCAGCTGGCCAAGGAACCGCCGCCCAGGGTCGCCCCTCTGTGGGCAGGGGCCGTACGCCCTTGGACGCCCGTCGAGTGGGCACTCCAATGGCTCTGGGATCAGCCGGAAGTGTCCCTCGTGCTGAGCGGGATGAGCACGCTGGGACAGGTCGAGGAGAACGTGACCGCAGCAGCACGGTCCGCCGTGGGAACGCTCACCGAGGACGAACGACGGATGCTGGAGAGGATCCGCGACGGTTACCTCGAGCTACGCCCCATACCGTGTACCGCCTGTGGCTATTGCCAGCCTTGCCCCAGCGGGGTGGCCATCCCGCGCATCTTAGGGCTCTACAACCAGTCCGCCATGTACGACGACCCCGACCGGGCGCGCATGGGCTATCGCATGACCAAAGAAGAACAGCGTGCCGATCGCTGCACCGAGTGCGGCCGCTGCGAGGAGCTCTGTCCCCAGGGGATCTCCATCATCCGCTGGCTCCAGGACGCCCACGCCCTCCTCAACAACACCCCCTGAACATGGGGTCAGAGCTTTAGTTTTGGTGTCGTTTGTCCCTTGGCTGAGACAAGTGTCCCAGGGCGAGGACACGTGACACCAAAACTAAAGCTCTGACCCCTTTGTGATGAGGGAGCGGAATGTGGGACCGCGGAGGTCGTGCACCAAGCGGTAGGCCGGTTGGCGCGAGAGGCGGTAGGCGACCGAATGCGAGAGCGGCCCGTCTCCGGCCTTACGCCAGCACTGGGTGAGTACCTCCTCGCTGAAGGGGAGCTTCCCCGAGCGCGCCCACCGCAGGGAGTCCCGACGGACATCGAGAAGTTCCCGCATACTGCCTCCCACAGGCGACTGAACGACCAGCGCATCCAGGACAGCGCTCAGCGCGAATCCTGACTGTTTGGCCGCTCGCAGGTTCAGACGTGCCATGGGCGGCTCAACGCGGATCGGCTCCAGCAGGGGCTCCTTCTTCGCGGGGGTTTCGAGTGCCTGCCACTCATCGGTGAAGTCCCGCGCGAAGCGATCCCGGTCTGCTAGCAGGTGATCCATGCCCAGCACGGCCTGGTAGCAAAGCTTCACCAGATCCTCAGGTCCGAAGGCGGGGTGTCGCTGGAGGTGCCAATCCACGATGCGCACCAGCTGATCCAAGAAGAGGCTAGCCATGCTGCGCCGCCGCGCGCCGCAAGATCATCCCCACCGCGCTGTAGATGACCACGAGTGCCACTCCCGACAGCGGCGTGGCGATACCCGGGAGTCCGACGGAGACTGCGGAGAGCCCCGCGTAGGCCACCAAGGAAATAGCCAGCTCCGGCGCCAGCCCCTGCAGCCCTTCCCTGCGCGTCCATACGACGTATCCCAGTCCCACGGAGATCAGAAGATGCACGAGCGGCAATGCTGTGGTCACCAAGACCGCGGCGGCCTGCTCCGCCTCGGTGAAGTACCCTGACAGGATCATCCCGAGCTGGGACAAAGCCCCTGAGATCGCAAACAGGGCAAGCAGCAGACGAACCGGTGGTGCGACAGCGACCCAGCGCACGGCCCACACGGGAATCGCCAACAGGGCAGCCCAGACAAGGCTGAACAACACCGTGCCTACGTCCACCGGCGCGTAGCCCGCCTCCTCGGTGAACGCACTCGGATCACCGATCAGCACGAACAGCAGCGAAAACGCCATGAGGAGCGCCGCGGCATACGCCAGGCCTCCCACGAACCTCAGGGCAAACGGGCTCGCAGTTCCGTGCGCCATTTCCTCCCACTCTACCTAGGGTACGGCCAGGCGCAACCGCTACTCACGGATCATCACGAGGAGCATCTTGAGGGGTGTCACGGCGCGAAGCGCATGGGGTACATCGGCGGGCATCGTCATAGCCTGCCCCTGCGCCAGCATATGCGGTTCGCCGTCAAGGGTGATCTCGAGCTCCCCCTCGAGGACATAGACCCAAGCATCGAACGGGGCAGTGTGTTCGCTGAGTGCCTGTCCCGCGTCGAAGGCGAACAGGGTGACCGTGCCCGCTCGGCGCTCCACCAGCGTCCGGCTGACCACGGCACCCTCCTGATATCCCGCAAGACCGATAAGGTCGACGACTTCCCCGCGCTGCATGCTCCTCCTCCTTCAACGGGCCGCCCACTCGGCGAACGCGCCCTTCCCTTCTGGGGTAAGAAACGCCCAGCGGAACAAGGCCATCCGATCTTTGTGGTCCGTCCAATCATGTCCCTCTAGGTGTGCCTGAACCGCAGCGGTCAGCTCACGTATCGCCCCCTCTGTAGGGTCGGCCAGCGCGGCCCCCAGCTGATCGAGCAGAGCTCCAGGCACGCCGAGCAGCTCGAGTTCCTGGGTCGACCAGTGTCGGGTCGACGCCCAGGAGCCGTGGAGGACGAACAAGAGCTTCACGAGCGCGGTGAGGGCGTCGCCCGCCACCAGACGCGCGTTCTCGGGGGCCTCCCGCAGGCCACAGCGTACCGCTCGAGCCGTGCCGGAGACGTACTCCAGATAATGCACCCGGAGGCGCAGCCGCCGTGTCTCCTCCGGCATCGCCGCGAGCCCCGCCAGGAGATGCTCCAGCCGACCGTCCGTGTCGTGAAGCAACATCGCATGTTGGAACGGGTAGTGATCGAGGTCCCGCGTGGAGTCCCTCAGCCCAGCAAGCTCGCTCCACGGCCTCAAGTAGAACTCATGGTCCACCTTGCGGGGAGGGCCCTCATCCATGACGAACACGTGGCGCTCGGCATCGGGCACGGCAGCGAACGCATCATCTTCGAGTACGACCTCGATGTCGTAGTCCGAGAACCCATCCCGAAACGGTCGGCTGGCCGAGCCCACCACATAAGCGCCCAGCACACCGGCCCTTCCGATGTAGGGTTCCACAAGCTCGCGCGCGCGTTCCAGCATCAGCCCACCGTCGCGTAGAACTCCGGCCGGCGGTCGGCCAGGAGGTCGTTCCAAGGGTTGATGCTCTTGTCCCGAGCCAGTTCTGGATCCAGTTCCACCACCTGCACGTCCTCGTCCGTCTCCGGGCTTCGCGCCAGATGCTCCCCGCTCGGGGCCACGATCTGCGAGAGCCCGGTGAAGCGGATGGTGCCGCCCCCACGGGCTTCGGTCCCCACCCGGTTGGCGGTCACGGCATACACGCGGTTCTCCATCGCCCGCACCACCATCGTCCGTTGCGCGATCCCGGGCATGACGAGGTTCGACGGATGAGCAAGGATCTCCGCCCCGGACAGTGCCAGCGTCCGCGCCGACTCGGGGAAGAAGTGGTCGAAGCAGATCATCACCCCGACACGCGCATCGCCCACCTCGACCACGGGGAACGGGGTATCCCCAGGCGCGAACCACCGCTTCTCCTCGAAGAACAGGTGCACCTTTCGGTACAGAGCTAGGAGCCCCCGCGGCCCCACGAGCACGGCCGCGTTGTAGACCTTCCCCTCCGCAAGCTCGGGAAGGCCCGCGACGATGTGTGCACCCAGCTCCTCCGCGGCTTCGACGAGCCCAGAGGTCGTGGCGCCTTCGGGCACAGGCTCGGCCAGCTCGCGCACTTCCCCTTCTGACCTAAACAGGTATCCGGAGGCGAACAGCTCCGGCAACACCCACAGGTCCGCCCGATCGGAGCGCATCAGCGCACACGCACGCGCCAGGTTCGCCTCAGGCTCGCCGAACACAGGTTCTGTCTGCACGTACCCCACACGCATCGCAGCTCGACTATACCCGAGCGTGGGACGTACGCCCAGAACACGCGCGCCTGCGCCCTGCGGGTATCCCCTTGCGCAGGCAACGCGCGGCCAGCGGGCAGCCGGTGCACACGGGGCGCACGCGGCAGTGCGCCTTGGCGTGCTGGACAAGCAGGGCGTGGAGCTCCCCGTAGACGTCGGGATCCACGGGCAAGAGCTGCGTGAAGCTGCGCGCCACATCGTCGTAGGGGGCTCCCACATCGGCGAGCAGCCCCAGGCGCGCGCCGATCCTCCTGGTGTAGGCGTCGACCACGAACACCGGGCGGCCGGCCGCGTAGAGCAGGATGCAGTCCGCCGTCTCAGGGCCGACACCCGGCACCGCCAGGAGGCGGCCCCGGAGCTCCGGCGTGATTCGTTCCAAGAGCCCCGTGAGCCCACCGTGTTCCCCGATCAACGCCACCAGTGCCTTCAGCCGACGAGCCTTCTGGCGGTAGAAGCCGCTTGGGCGGATCAACTCCGCGAGCTCTGTCTCATGAAGTCCGGCCAACGCATCGAGCGACAGAAGCCCCGCGCCCTTGAGCGCCGCGATCGCCCGCTCTGCATTGCGCCACGCGGTGGCCTGGGCGAGGACAGCGCCGACCATCATCTCAAGCGGCCCCTCCGCGGGCCACCAGCCCTGTGGCCCGTAGGTCCTGTGCAGCGCACGGTAGACGGCCCCGAGGTCCTCGGCGTGCCACAAATCGCCCTCCGTCCCTAGACCCGGCGAGGATGCAGCCCAGGCAGTCCGCTCGACTCCATCCGGCGCTCCAACGCCACGTCAGGCAGCAGGACCATGAAGAGCTCGGCGGTGTTGTGCACCGCCGCCGAGAGGAGATGTCCGCCCTCAGTGGACAGGTCTTCGTGTCCGATGATCACGTGAGCGTGCAGCACGGGCTTCCCGTCGTAGCTGCCCAGGTTCCCCTGAAGCGAGAGCAGCTCAACCGGCTCGGCGATGGGCTGCTCAACGTAGCGCGTCCCGTCCCAGTAGCCGAGCACAACGTCGCGCAGCATCCCGATCCCGGAGAGGATGCCTGCCGCCCCGAGCTCGAGTCCTGTCAGCGCCTCGGGCAAGCCCTCGCCATCCTGAAGTCTTACGACCAACATGCTTCCGCTCTTGGCCTGGATCATCCCGCCTCCTCTGGCTCGATTCGCCCTCCATGCTTGCCCCATGCGCAACCCACGCCTATCCTCTCGGTCATGGAACCCGCATCGGCGCTCCACGAGGTGGATCAACGGCTCCACACCCTGTGGGGTGACCCGCGTGTGGACCACGAGGACGATCCCCTCGAGATCCTGATCCGAACGATTCTTTCCCAGAACACGTCGGACCGCAACCGCGACCGTGCCTACGACGCGCTCCGTGCGCGTTACCCGGGGTGGGTGCAGGTTTTGGAAGCCCCCACCGAGGCGGTCGCCGAAGCGATCCGTGGTGCGGGCCTTCATCAACAGCGCGCGGCGCGCATCAAGTCGGTGCTCCGCACGATCCAGAACGGTCACGGCGCGCTATCCCTGGCGTTCCTCAACCGGATGGCCGACGCCGAGGCGCACGACTGGCTGCTCTCGCTCCCCGGGGTCGGCCGCAAGACGGCAGCCATCGTGCTCCTCTTCGCCTTCGGCCGGCCGTTCTTCCCGGTGGACACCCACGTCGAGCGCGTGACCCGCCGACTGGGCATCCTCGCCGGAAAGGGCGATCCCCACGATCTGCTGGCGGCCCTCGTCCCCGCAGGGCGCGAGGGCCCGCTGCACCTCAACCTCATCCGCCTGGGGCGGGAGATCTGCCATGCGCGCCGGCCGGCCTGCCCGGCGTGCCCGCTGGCGGACTTGTGCGCACATGTGCGTCGGAAGCTCGATCCTGCGATCCTCGCCCTCCTGACCGACGGGAGCACGCTGCCGGCGCTCGTGCGGCGCGCCGGCCACGTGGAACCTGCACAGGTCGATCGCGCGAGACTGCTTGCTCTGGCCGCGGACCCGAAGGTGGACTACGTGGAGGCGGCCGGTAAGCTGTCGCCGAAGGGGTGACGATGACACGCGAACAAGCGCTGGAAATGGTCAACGAAAAGGTGAAGACGCGGAACCTCGTCAAGCACATGCTCGCCGTGGAGGCGGGGATGCGCGCCCTGGCGCCCCGGTTCGGCGGCGACGCCGAGCGCTGGGCCCTGGCGGGACTCATTCATGATCTCGACTACGAGGAGACGAAGGAACACCCCGATCGCCACGGACGCATCACCGTAGAGCTCCTTGGCGCGCAGCGGTTCGACGATGAGGAGATCCTGGAGGCGATCCTGGCGCACGCCGGGCATGTGGAGCCGAGTTCGCCCATGGGCTGGGCGCTGGCGGCCGTGGACCCGCTGACAGGGCTCATCGTGGCCGCGG
>PWTC01000120.1 GCA_003563005.1 Candidatus Acetothermia bacterium | reverse complement strand
CTGGCGATCTGCGGAAGGCTTCCCGTCCTGTTGCGCTTGGCTTTCCCGTGAAGAAGTGCTATGGTGGTCGTGGGAGCAGACCACGGGGGCCCGTGAGCAGGAAGATCCACTGAACGGTAGTCTGCTGGGGCGCGGGCCCCGCTCCCATTTATGCCACACCTCTTGCAGCGGCGGGACAGACAGAGCCATCACAGTCTCGCCTCATTAGGATCACTCCCGAGCTTCCGGGTTCCGTTGCTGCACTCAGAGAACACCTCGACACCGCACTGGGGACGGGCAGCTAAGGGAAAGCAGCTAGACAAGAAGAATCCCACCTGGGGAGAATGCTTATCTGGAGCGGGCAGCGGGGATCGAACCCGCGACCTTCGGCTTGGGAAGCCGACGCTCTACCGACTGAGCTATGCCCGCATCACGGGAGCGTTCCCCCGTGGCCGAAACATTCTAGCTCCGTCGTCGGGCCGGGGTCAAGCCCGCCTCTACGCATCCGGGGGCAGCACAAGCACTGGGCAGTGCGCGCTGCGCACCAACCGCTCGGCCACCGAACCGAACACAAACCGTTGCCAGCCCGACTGTCCCCCGGTGGCGGTGATGATGAGATCCACCTCTTCCTTATCCGCCACGCGAAGCACCTCGCGGGCCGCGCCGCCGTGGACGACCAACGCCCGAGCCTGGATGTCGTCCGGAACGCGCTTGCGCAGCAGGTCGTCGAGCGAGCTCTCCGCACCTTCGGTCAGGTGCTGCTGATAGCTCCCTACATCGAACACCATGGGGCCCGGGGGGGCAGCCACGGTGGGCACGGGAGCCACCACGTGCACGAGCAGCAGCTCGGCTCCGAAGTGCTGCGCCAACTCGACGGCCTTCTCCAGGGCGTGGTACGATGGCTCACTGAAGTCGGTGGGGCAGAGGATTCTCTTGATCGGCAGCATGGGACACCTCCCTGACGTCCTACTCATTGTAGGACGCGCGGCCCTTGTTATCATGCGCCATGAGCTTCCACCAGGATCTACCTGGCTGGCTGAGGCGCGACGCCCGCTCTCTAAATCGGCCCGATAGCCCCTCCCGAATCCGGCAAAGTGCACCCCTGTTCCTCTCCGGTGCGCTTGGCTGCAGGCGCCTCGCGCCCTATGCTGGCTCGGTGAGGGCCATGCGCCGAGCGAGGTGGAACTGGCCAGTGCGACGGTCGACGCGCGCGTTCTGGGAAGAGGGACGACGCACGTCGGGCTATGGGCTTCGCGATTGGCTGCACGGCTACGTGTACGGCCGCTGGCCATACTTCTACATCCGCGCCGGCACACGGCCCGACCGGCTTCCCCGCTCCCTGAGAGGCCTCGTGAGCCTTGCGGCGCGCGTTCTTGTACCAAGTGGCAAGGCCGAAGCCCGGGGCCGGCGCCTGGCGGACACGTATCACGGCAAGGTGCTCCCCACAGGTGCCGCCGAGCAGCTCGTCACACTCAACGTGGAAGTCGACCTGCGGAACCTCGAACAGATCATCCCCTACAAGACGGCGACGGACATCGTCCTGCGCGGCCCCGACCGGATCGTGGCCCTGGAGTGCCCGTGTCGCGCCGCCCAGGAGTCCCCCTGCCTCCCGCTCGACGTGTGCCTGGTGGTAGGAGAGCCGTTCGCGAGCTTCATCGCCGACCATCAACCGAAGCGGACGCGCTGGATCAGCCAGGAGGCGGCGGTGGAAATCCTGCGTGCTGAACATGCCCGGGGACATGTGCACCACGCGTTCTTCAAGGACGCCATGCTGGGGAGGTTCTACGCCATCTGCAACTGCTGCTCCTGCTGCTGTGGGGCGATGCGGGCCCACCGCCACGGTGTCCCCATGCTGGCCTCGTCCGGATATATCGTCTGCATCGACGACGCGCGCTGCCGGGGCTGCGGAGCGTGCACCACGGCCTGTCCGTTCGCGGCCATCTACCTCCACGGAGAGGACGCCGCGGCCGATACGGACGCCTGCATGGGCTGTGGCGTGTGTCTAGACGTCTGCCCCACGGGTGCCCTGTCGCTCGTCCGCGCCCCCGAGCGTGGGAGTCCTCTCGAGATCCGCGCGCTGATCGGCACGTGAACGGGCACCCTTCCAAGCCCCCATGGCGTAATCTTCCGGCCATGCAGGTCACACGTCGCAACGCGCTGGCCCTGTTCGGCGAAGCTACCCTGTTCGGGGTGGGAATCGTCTTCGCCGGGTTCACGACCGTACTCCCCGAGTTCGTGAACCACCTCACCGGCAGCGCGGTGCTGGTGGGCCTGGTGATCGCCCTCGCCGAAGGGGCGTGGCGTGTGCCTCAGCTAGCAGTGGCCCGATGGCTCCTTCCCGCAGGCCGCAAGAAACCCTGGCTCACCCGCGCCGGGCTCGTAGCCCGTCCGGCCTACCTGGTGCTGGGGATCGCGCTGTGGCTGGGGGTCGGCTCCCGTCCGACGCTGGCCCTGGGGCTCTTCTTGTTCCTCCACGCGGTCATGTTTCTGTTTCTCTCAGTGGACAGCGTGGTGTGGTGGGATGTGTTCGCCAAGGCGATCCCACGTGAGCGTCGTGGCCGCGTCCTCGGGGCGAGCACGGTGGCCCGCAGCGTGCTCGCGGTGGGGGCAGGCGTGCTCATCGCCCGGCTGCTCGGGGAGGGGGGCCCGGGCTTCCCCTTCGGGTACGCCGCCCTGTTCGCCATGGCCGGCGGACTGCTTCTGCTGTCACTCCTCTCCTGGACGTGGGTCGTCGAACCGCAGGAGCCCCCGGTGCCCAAACCTGATCTGAAGTCCTATTCCCGCCAACTGGGAGACATCCTGCGAGGAGACCGGTCGTTCCGCTCCCTGCTTCTGGTGCGGCTTGTCTCGGGGTTCGAGGGACTGGCTTTGGGGTTCTACGCTCTGCTGGGGACTCAGGTGCTGGGTTTTCCGCCAGCGTACCTCGGGGTGTTCGCCGCGGTGCAGACCGTAGGAGGCATCGTGGCCGGCCTGGGGCTGGGGGCACTGAGCGAGCGCGCCGGGACACATCGCGTCATCCAGGTCGCCACCGCGGCCAGCGCTTCGGCCCCCATCCTGGCGCTCGTCTTCCTCCTCTCGGGTCTGACCGCGGACCACGCGCTGGGGTTCCTCTACACCTGGGTGTTCGCCGCTGTGGGCCTGTTCCTCAGCGCCAACTTCATCGGGTTCGCCAACGGGGCGGTGGAGCTGGCCCCCACAGGACAACGCGGGATCTACGTGGGCCTCTTCAGCACCCTCAGCGGGCTTACGATCATTCCCCCCCTCCTCGGAGGATGGATCCTCAGCCAGACCTCGTACACCACACTGCTGGCCCTGACCGCGGCCATGGCGCTGCTCGGACACTTGATGAGCTGGCGGCTGCAGCCGGTGGCGGGGAGGGCAGCTCCGCGCGTCCGCCCCGACGTGACCGCCTCCCTATGACCCGGCACGTCCCGGGCCGGTCATCAGCCCCTCCGGAACCCAGCGCGTGTGACGATGCCTCGCGCCATCGAGCGGGCGGAGCGCCGGGCCGCTCCGGTCGAAGTAGAACGGGTAGGCACGCAGCCCGGTACATCCCGTGCCGGGAGTGAAGCCGATCTGAACGGCGGCCGTGACGCGCGTGCATACGGGAAGCATGCTGCTGGTCCAGTTGCCCAACGTGTAGAGGCACAGGCAGGCACGACCGTCGCGAGCGCGGTAGTGCTCGACCGGCTGCAGGACGTGCGGGTGATGCCCGGCGATCACGTCCGCCCCAACATCCATGAGGCGGTGCGCAAGGACAACCTGGTTGATCCTCGGTGTTCGTTCGAGCTCGAAGCCCCAGTGCAGGCTGAGCACCACAAGATCGGCCTCCCTCCGCATGGAGGCAACCGTGTCGACGAGCGTGCCCATCCCCGAGCTGCCGAGTTCGCTGGCGTTGAGCCGCAACCGTTGCACCGTGGGAGCCGCAGGCAACGGCCGGCCGTTCGTGCTGAACGTACACGCTGAGGCGGCCACCCTGTGCCCCCGGATTTCCATAACCCGACAACCCTCGTCACCGCAGCCCACTCCAAGCGGCAAGATCCCGTGCGTGGTCAGAAGCTCCAGCGTGTGGGCAAGCCCCTCCGCACCCTGGTCCAGACAGTGGTTGTTGGCCACGGAGAGCACGTGCGGCCTGAGGGGAAGCACGACCTCCTCGAAGTAAGTCCGGGTGCCGTTGAAGCGCGGGAAACCACGCGGGGGCTCCCCCGGGTGAACGGGGAATTCGAGGTTGGCCAGCGTGAAGTCCGATGCGGCCAGCACCTCGGAAAGCTGCGCGTAGAGGAGGCCGCGCCCGAGCGGCATGCGCCTCCAGAGCATGAGGTCCCCGCAGAACGTCAGCACGAGGGGCGCGGCCTGCGGGTCACCAGCCGGGAGGGGCGTGCGATCGAACGCCGCAGGGAGGCCTTGATCCAGCGGCCCGATGAGGAACTTCCGCGCGTACAGAGGAATGTCACGGAGCGTGAAGTCCTCCACGCTGCCCTCGGCCGGTCCGGTGAGGAACGGATGCATCCGTCCATGTCTGGGCTTCTCTCCGACCGGATGCTCTCCCGCGCAGTTCTCTTTGGGCATCAGGTCATTGTAGTCCTCAGAGCGCTCGCACGAAGCGGGGGACACGTCCCTACGCACCGCGCTGTGTTGGAGTCACCGGGTAACATGCTTTGTGACGAAGAGGGGCATGGCGCGACGCCCCCCTCCCTGCAGCACGTGAGAGCCTGACTGCTCGGGGAGAGACACCGACATCAGCACATCGCGATCCAAGAAAGGGGGAGTGCATTTGGGCATCGAACGGTATCGGAGCGGCTACTCCATAGGGGTGGGGGGACTCCTGGTGCGCGAGGGCACAGCGCTGCTCGTGCGCCAAGCCGGGATCCCGATGAAAGGTATGTGGACGCTGCCCGGCGGCTACGTGGAGCGCGGGGAGACGCTCGACGAGGCCGCGGTGCGGGAGGTCCGTGAGGAGACGGGACTCGTGGTCGTGTTTCGAGGGGTGATCGCCATCCGACACCGGGTGGGCCGTGAGGCCAACGACCTGTTCGCTGTGGTGAAGCTCGCCGAACACAACCGCCAGGAACCTCGCCCCGACGGTCACGAGGTCGACGCAGTGGGGTGGTTCACACGCGATGAAATCGCGACCTGCGAGGACGTCGGACCTACGGCGCGCTACGTAGCTTGGCGTGCCCTTTCGGATGCCCACCACCCTTGGATGCATGAGCGAAACCCCTACTGGGAGATCGAAGACGACTACCGCCTCTTCATCGTCCCCCCCTGCCGTTGTCGCGCGGACGGGTCAGCGCAAGGCTAGCCCCCCGCTCGTACACAGGGCTTCAGCCGCCGGCCACCACGGGGAACACCGCCACGGTGTCCCCTCCCCGGAGCGGTGTGTCGAGCCCGCCCAAGAACTCTATGTTGCGCCCGTTCACCATCACGGTGACGGCCTGGCGGAGTTGTCCGTCGGCCTCCAGAAGCTCAGAGCCTACCGACGGCGCCTTGGCCACGAGCGCATCGAGAAGCCCCCGTATGTCCTGCGCCTGCAGCGCGATCTCGGAGGTTCCCGCCGCCTCGCGGAGCCGGGCGAACAGTCGCACCGTGACCGAAGGCGCTTCCATCATCAGCAGCCCACAGTCGGCGCTCAGCCGTCGCGGAGCACCGCGTCGAGCTCCTCGGCGGGTACGTCGAACACGTGCCCGTGGGGAGGCAGCGTCTCCAGGTGCATGAACTCCGGCAGGCGATCGTCGGTCTGGGTGAACCCGGCCGCGGCGTTGAACGTCCGCTCCGCGTCCAGGATCTTCTTGCCGATCGCGTCGACATCGTCCACGGTGAGCGGCGTCCCGAGCACGCCTCCCACCGTCTCCACCATGCCCTCGAGCGCCTCAGGGAAGTCCAGGACGGCGAACGCAGTGAACAAGCAGTACCCGGCGCTGTCGATGAAGGCGGTCGCCCGCTGGAGGCCCCGCAAGAGCGCCCCCTTGTCAGGGTCGAGGGGGTCGACCTTGCCGCCTACGCCCAGAATCTCTGGGGCGATGGAGTAGCCGGCGGTGTGATCCGCTCCCATGGGCGAAGTGGCGTACGCGATGCCGATGCCCTTCACCGCACGCGGATCGTACGCGGGCATGGCCTGCCCTTTGACGACCGGCACGCGCGTCACCCCGAGGGCCGTGCCGGCGAAGGCCGCCCCATGCATGAGGAGCCTCCCGGTGGGCGTGCCCCGTCGGACCTCCTCGAGCAGCCTCAGTGCCCCCGCGCCGTCGCCGAACTCAAGCAGCCCCCCCTCCATGACCACCGCGAGCGTGTTGCCCGTCTCGATCGTGTCGAGGCCAAGATCGTTGCACGCCCGGTTCAGCTCGCCGATGGTGTCGAGATCGTAGATGCCGCAGTTGGGACCGAGCGCCCACACGCTCTCGTACTCGAGGACGCCCATGGGATCGGCGCCGTCTTCCCTGGTCCACACCTCCGAACACTGGATGATGCAGCCCGGGTGACAGGCGTGAGGCCGAACACCGCCGCGCTTCTGTATGAGCTCGGCTTTGCGCTCTCCGGAGACCTCCTCGGCACGGGGATCTTGGCCGCTGGAGAAGTTCCGGTGCGGAAGCCCGCCCGCCTCGTTCATCACGTTGATGAGCACGTTCGTGCCGTAGCTGGCCAGCGCTCCGCCGGGCTTGGTCACGTCGTGCGCCTTCAGGCCCTCGGCCAGCTTGCGGCGGCCTCGGTCGAAGACTTCTTTGTCCTCTACCTCCACGCCCGGCGCCCCATCTCCGTCCAGGACAATGAACTTGAGGCCACGGCTGGCCATGACCGCGCCCAACCCCCCACGGCCTGCGTAGCGGGTCGAACGCCCCTCGAGATCGTTGAAGGCCAGTCCGGAGTTCCGTGCGGACATCTCGGCGACCACGCCGGCACCGCAGATGTCGACCCGGTCTCGGAACGCCTCCTCAAGGCGCTCGAAGCTCGCGTACAGGCCCTGCCCGATCCACTGACTGGCATCGACGAGTTCCGCCCCTGCCTTGCCCACCGCGAGCAGCTTGTACCCCTCCTTGAACTGCCCCTCGACGATGATGGCGCGGATGCCCAGCCGGGCCAGCGTCTGGGCGAAACGCGAGCCTACGTTGGACTCCTTGATCCCCCCCGTCAGGGGCGACTTGCCGCCCACCGAGAGCCTCCCGGAAGACGGTGCGCTCGTTCCGGTGACGATACCCGGGGCAAGCACCAGCTTGTTGCGCGGGCCCAAGGGATGGCACTCCGGCGGGACCTCAGCGGCCACGATGGCCGAGGTCAGTCCCCGGCCGCCCAGCGATCGGTACGCATCCGGCAACTCCTCGAACTCCGCCGTGAGGCGCTCCATGTTCACCCGCAGGATCTTCGTGTTCATCGACGTTCACCTCGCGTTCCCGTTGCCCAGTTCCAACCCCATCATTCGGGCCCCACCCTACGCTTCAGCAACGCCACCGCGTCCATGATGCGCTGCCCTCGTCAGCACCCTCAGGCGGCGCACACCGAACCACCCATCTTCGCCGTTCGCCGTTCACTCTAAGGGCTCCGCCCCCGACACGCCACCCCCCTCCTCCAAGGGGTCAGAGCTTTAGTTTTGGTGTCACGTGTCCCCTGTCTGCGTCATCTGACCTGCCCAAAGGACACGTGACACCAAAACTAAAGCTCTGACCCCCGGTGGTTTGGTGGCGGGGGAGGCGCGGCACGCACCGGCTGCTCGACCCCGAACCGAGAGGCCGGATATAGTTGGGCATGAGGCTACAAGGAAAGGAGTTCATCATGAGTCGCCCTAGCTATGAGGAGACCGTCGGGTTTCACGGGCACAGCTGTCCGGGACTGGCGATCGGCTACCGCATGACCACGGTGGCCCTCGACGCCCTGGGCGCGAGCCGCGCCGACGATGAGGAGCTGGCGGCCATTGTGGAGAACGACGCCTGCGGCGTCGATGCGGTGCAGTTCGTGGCCGGCTGCACATTCGGAAAGGGCAATCTGGTGTTCCTTGACTACGGAAAGCCTGTGTACACGTTCTTCTCCCGGACGACTGGCCGCGGAGTGCGCGTCCTCGGTCACCGCCGCGGCATGCCCGAAGGGCTGCGCGACGACCGTGCCCGTTGCACCGACTGGCTTCTCCACGCACCCAAGGAGGATGTTGTCTCCTGGCGCGAGGTGCGGATAGAACCACCACCGATGGCCCGGTTGCATGGTTCAGCCCTGTGCGCCGCCTGCGGCGAGCGCGTCATGGAGACCCGCCTCCGCGAGGTGGGCGGCCGGTCCTTGTGCACGCCGTGCGCCGAGGACACGCGCGACGACTGAGCGAACGGCCGCGCGGCACATTGCCCGCCCGGCCATCAGCCGTTACAGTCCGACATGCGCCCGTCGAACTTCGATCTTCGTATCTCGCTTGCGATCGCGGTCATGCTGCTCCTTTGGGCCTCGGCGTTCGCCGCCATCCGTAGCGCCCTCGATGCCTTTCCCCCGGGAGAACTCGCCCTGCTCCGCTTCCTGGTGGCCTCGGGGTTTCTGGGTGCCCTAACCTTGCTTCGCCGCGAGTCCCTGCCCCGTCCACGGGAGATGCCCATGCTCCTCCTGCTCGGGGTGCTGGGGATCACGGTCTACCACCTCGGGCTCAACTACGGCGAGCTCACCGTCACCGCCGGGGCGGCGAGCCTGCTGATCAGCTCGGCCCCCATGTTCACAGCGATCCTTGCCGTGCTGCTGCTCGGAGAGCGCCTGGGGCCGCGAGGCTGGGTGGGCATTGCGGTCGGGTTCGCCGGCGCGGCCCTGATCGTCCTTG
>PWTC01000075.1 GCA_003563005.1 Candidatus Acetothermia bacterium | reverse complement strand
GCAGGCCCCGCGACTCCAGATAGCTCCGGAGCGTATCGAACACGATGAACGGGCGTGCGTTGCCGATGTGGAAACGGTCGTACACCGTGGGGCCGCACACGTACATGCGCACCGTGTTGTCCGTCGGTGCCAGTTCCTGGAGCGAGCCTGTCAGCGTATCGTGAAGTCGTATCGCCATTGCCGGGGGATTGTAAGACGGCCCACGCTCGATGTCCCGTGTGAGCGACGGTTCCGTGCCGCTGAGGATCGGAGGCCGCTCATTCCCACTTCGGCGGGCGCTCCATGAGCGCAGGGATCTGGTCCTCCGGTCGCTCCCCGAGGTTCAGCACTCGGTACACGGCCTCCGTGATCGGCATGTCGACCTCCAGCGCACGCGCGCGGTCGCGGATGGGCGCTACGGCGTGGATGCCCTCGGCCACCATGCGCATCTGAGCGAGGATGTCCTTCAATTTCTCCCCACGGCCGATCCGCTCTCCGACACGGCGGTTACGGGAATGGGTACTCGTGGCGGTGACCACGAGATCTCCCAGGCCCGCGAGGCCATAGAACGTCTCGGCCCGAGCTCCCACGGCGCGCCCGAAGCGGGCCATCTCCGCGAGCCCCCGTGCGATGAGCGCGGCACGGGTGTTGTCTCCGTAGCCCAGTCCGTCAGCGATGCCCGTCCCCAGGGCGAGCACGTTCTTGACCACGCTGCAGTACTCCACGCCGGGAAGATCGTCGGAAAGATAGGCGCGGAAACGGGGTGCCATGAGCGCCTGTTGTACACCCTGTGCCGCGTCCGTTGGCTGTCCGGCGAGGACGACCGCCGTGGGATGGTCCCGGGCCACCTCCTCGGCGTGTGAGGGGCCGCACAGGGCGAACACGGGCCGCTCTCCGAGTACCTCCCGGATCACCTGGGACATCCTGAGGCCCGAGCCAGGCTCGAGTCCCTTGGCCACGTGAACGACCGGCACGGCGGTCCCAAGAAAAGGTGTGGCCGAGGACGCCAGGGCGCGCATGGCAAAACTGGGCACGGCCAAGAGGACCACTTTCGCCCCACGGCAAGCCTCCCCCAGATCGGACGTCACGGCGAGTCGCGCGGGAAGCGTGATGCCAGGGAGGTAAGACGCATTCTCCCGTCGCTCGATCAGCTCCCGGGCCAGCGCCGGACGCCGTGCCCAGAGGGTCACGTCACGGCCAGCGAGGGGGAGCAGCCGCGCCAGGGCCGTGCCCCAGCCTCCCGCCCCCAGAACTGCCGAGCGCATGTCCTCAGGGCCTCCCTACGGGCTGTGCCGCGCGTTCGGCGATCCAGTCGAGCGCGGCCTTGAGGATGGGGTCCTCCTCTTCGGAGTCCGGGTCGATCTCGACCAGGATGTCGGGTTGCAGGCCGATGTCGTGCACAGGACGCCCGGCGGCAGTGAAATACTCCGCGGTAGTGAGTTTCAGCACCGATCCGTCGGCGAGCTGGGCCACGATCTGTTGTACCACGCCCTTCCCGAAGGACGGTCGGCCGATGAGCACGCCGAGGTCGTAGTCCTGGATCGCGCCGGCGAAGATCTCGGAGGCGGACGCGGTCCCCTCGTTGATGAGCACCACGAGCGGCACCCGCGGCGCGAATCCCCCGAGCGAGGTGGCGGTGCGGTTGCCCACGGCCGGACCTGCCTGGGTCACGATAGGCCTGCCCCTTTCGACGAAGAAGCTTGCCGCCTCGACCGCCGAGGCGAGCAGTCCGCCGGGGTTGAAGCGGAGGTCGATCACGATGCCGTTGAGATCGCTGTCCTGAAGCGCGGCCAGGATCCCGCCCAGATGGCCGCGTACGGTCTCGTCGAAGCGAGTGATCCGGATGTACGCTACGCGTTCTTCTTCGCGGTACTCGTCGCGCACTGCCTCGACCCTGATGCGGGCACGGGTGATCTCCACATCGAAGACGGTCCCGTCAGCCCTCTCGATCGTCAGAACGACGGGCGTCCCCGCCTCACCACGGATCCTCCCCGACGCCCTCTCCAGCGTCCAGCCCTGGGTCGACTCCCCGTCGACAGCCTTGATCCAGTCGCCCGGCAGGAGGCCGGCGGCCTCGGCGGGCGTGTCCGGCAGCGGGGAGACCACGGTGACCCTGTCGTCGCGTATGGTGATCTCCATACCCACGCCGCTGAACACGCCGGTGATCGCATCCTCGAAAGCCCGGTACTCGTCGGGGGTGAGGTACTCCGAATAGGGATCGTCGAGCGCCTGCACCATGCCCCGGATGGCCCCTTGCACGAGGATATCGGGGTCAAGCGTGTCGGCGCGCAGATAGTAGCTCTGGATCACCTGGAAGATATCCGTAAGGGGAGAGAAGAGGGCCTCGCTCGGCCCTGCGGCGGTCGAGACAACGCCCACAATCAGCAGTATCAACACCATCAGTCTTCGCATTGCACCTCCTGAACTACGCCAGCCCGATGGCCCTGGCTACCCGGATGAGCTCGGGGTCCAGGGGCTTTGGGGAGCCGGCGAGCGCACTTGCCAAGGGAACGGGCACGATCTGCGTCCCCTGCATCCCTGTCATCACATCTGTGTGGCCGTCCATGGCGAACTCGACCGCGGCCACGCCGAAGCGCGTCGCCAACAGGCGGTCGAAGGGGGTGGCCACACCGCCACGCTGCAGGTAGGCCAACACCGTCACGCGGGGAGTCAGCTGGAGGGCCTTCCTCGCCTGCAGCTGGCGGGCGAGCCAGTAACCGATTCCGCCGAGCTGGACGTGGCCGAAGGCATCGATCTCACCCTGGGTCACCTGCGCACCGCCGAGCTCCTCGGGTTTGGCGCCTTCCGCGATCACGATGATGGAGAACCTTCGGCCCCTGTCGAGGCGCCGACGCAGGCAGTCCTCGACATAGCTCACGCTGAAGGAGTGCTCTGGAACCAGGATGACATCGGCCCCGCCGGCCAGTCCGCCGAGCAGCGCGATCCAGCCCGAGTCTCGGCCCATCACCTCGATGATGAGCACGCGGTGGTGCGCATGGGCGGTGGTGTGCAGCTTGTCGAGCGCGTCGGTCACCGTGGCCAGGGCGGAGTGAAAGCCGATCGCGTAGTCGGTTCCTGCGATGTCGTTGTCGATCGTCTGGGGGATGCCGACCATGCGAAGCCCTCGTGCCGAGAGGCGGTGGGCGACGCCGAGGGTGTCGTCCCCGCCGATGGGTACGAGGGCGTCCAGTCCATGGCGGGCGTAGTTCTCCGTGATCGTGTTCACGCCCTCGGTGGCCTCCCAGACGGTCTCCCCATCACGGAGGGTCTTCCGGAACGGGTTGGTGCGTGACGTACCCAGGATGGTCCCGCCAACGTGGAGGATCCCCGACACGTCGGCCAGGGTGAAGGGGGCCCCCTCTCCCTCCAGAATACCGCGCCAACCGTCACGAAACGCGATGACCTCGACGTTTTCTGCTTCTGCGCGCCGCACGATCGCCCGCAGGGCCGCGTTGATCCCCGGCGAGTCTCCGCCCCCGGTCAGCACGCCGATGCGCATGAAGTCACCCATAGATTGTCCTCCCACCGGACCGCACTTGGTCGATCATCGCCCGGGCCACCTCGGCGATCGCCCGCTGCACCTCACGGCCGACGATGCGCGGGTCGAATACCTTCTTGTTGGGGTGCCAGGGAGAGTCACCGGACTCGAACGTGATCGGATCGAACTCGGTACCCTCAGGCGGCAGCACCGCCTCCTTGCCCTCCAGGTAGAACTCACAACTCGTGCGGGCGTGCACATATTGATAGGTCGTGTCCTTGTTCACTTTGACCACGCCCGCCTCCACGAGCCGGCGCACCTGGTCCGCCGACAGGCCCGACGCGCCGTGCAGGACGAGCGGGCAGTCCAGATTCGCGCGGCGCACGCTCTCGGAGATGCTCGCCGCCAGGTCGGGACGAAGGCTGAGTTCACACCCTTTGCTCACCCCGTGCTGGGTGCCTACGGAGACGGCGAGGAGGTCCGCGCCTGTGCGGGCGACGAATTCCACGGCCTCATCGGGGTCCGTGTAGAAGGCCTCGTCCGACGAGATCTCATCCTCGACGCCTTTGATCTTCCCCAGCTCGGCTTCAACGAGTACCCCACGGCCCCGCGCGTACTCCACCACGGCACGTGTCTGGGCCACGTTCTCCTCGAACGGCTCAGCCGAGGCGTCGATCATCACCGAGGAACAGAGCCCCTCGTCCACCGCCGGGCGGAGGAAGCTGTCCACGCGGGCAGGCGTGACGTGATCGAGGTTCACAAACACGCCGATCTTGTGACGCTCCGTGACGGCACGGGCGTAGCCCACCAGGGCGCGCAGACCGGCCAGAGCGTCTCCGCCCCCGGCGAACGACGCGGCGCCATGGGAGACCTGCAGCAGCAGGTCGCTCTTGGCCTCGCTGTAGGCGGCCACGAGGCCGAGCAGAATGTCGGTCTCGGCGAAGTTGTTGGCGATCAGGGCGTACTGCTGCACGGATGCCTGCCGGTACGCTTGCTTCAGGTCGAGTCCGCTCATGAGTGGCATGGGCACCTCCTAGGTGTCGTGCGGGGTCTCTCGAAGGTGTCGGGCTACATCCTCAGGGGGCATGGGGTTGATGTAGAACCCGGTTCCCCACTCAAAGCCGGCCACCTGCGATAGCCTCGGTATGATCTCGATCTGCCAATGGTAATCGTACTGCAGTGTCGCCCAGTAGCCAGGCTTGCCCGGGCGGGCGACAGAATTGGGCGCGTTCTGACGGATGAACGGGATTCGAGCGCTGGGAGCTTGTTGGGCACCACCCGCACGCGCCAGCGGCCGGCTTCCCCGAGCGATCGGCAGTTCTCAGGGGGGGCATGTGCTCGTTGCCTGGACAGAACGGGCAGTCCGCTGGAGCGGGACCGCCGCTTTGTGCGCCACCCATCCGGAAGTCGGAGGGCCGCTTCGCCCGTTCGGGAGCGATGATCACCCAGCGCTCCATGATCGGTTCTCTCCTGAGTTCGGGCATATCACCTCCCACCGATGTGGCTCTCCTTGGGAACGGTGACCACACCCCCGGGGCTCACCGAGAACCTCCGTCGATCGTCGGCTCCGTCTAGGCCGACCTCCGCGCCGGGAGACACGACTGCGCCCTTGTCGAGGATTGCTCGGCGGATGCGCGCGCCACGACCCACGTCCACGCCGTCCAGCAGGATCGACTCCTCG
This sequence comes from Candidatus Acetothermia bacterium, assembly GCA_003563005.1. Taxonomy (GTDB): domain Bacteria; phylum Bipolaricaulota; class Bipolaricaulia; order Bipolaricaulales; family Bipolaricaulaceae; genus PWTC01. The sequence goes on along the minus strand of PWTC01000075.1, from coordinate 3,764 downwards.
ACCTGCGCGCGGCTGTGTACCCTAACCCCGGGGGAGAGGACCGAACGGACGACCCGGGCCCCCGAGACGATGCAGCCGGGCGAAAGGAGGCTGTTGACCGCCTCGCCGGTACGGCCGGGCTCCTCGTGGACGGTCTTCGCCGGGGGCCAGGGCTGATGATAGGTGTGCACCGGCCAGGCGCGGTCGTAGAGGTTGAACTCGGGCACGACCGACACAAGGTCCATGTGGGCTTCCCAGTACGCGTCCAGCGTTCCGACATCGCGCCAGTACGGCCTGTCATTGCGGTTGCCAAGCTCGAAGGGGAATGCCACGACGCGCGCCTCGCCTACCATGCGGTTGATGATGTCACGGCCGAAGTCGTGGGCCGAGGCCTCCATGGCGGCGTCCTCCAGAAGGCGATGCTCCAGCACCGCAGGGTCGAACACGTAGATCCCCATGGACCCGAGACACGTGCTAGGGTCATCCGGGGCCGGGGCGGGGTCGTCCGGCTTCTCCTGAAACTGCATGACGTTGTGTGCTGCGTCGGCCACCAGCACGCCGAGCTGGCGTGCGGCCTCCTGGCGTGGTACCCGGAGCGCCGCCACGGTGAGGTCGGCGCCGCGCTCTCGATGGAAGGCGACCATTGGACGGTAGTCCATCTTGTACACGTGGTCGCCCGCAAGGATGAGCAGCTCGGTGATCTCTCCGTGCTCCATGGCGAACCGCTGCACCGAGTACCAGTTCTGGTAGATCGCGTCTGCCGTCCCGCGATACCAATGATCGGCGATCCTCTGCTGGGGCGGGACAGGGGTGATGAACTCCCCCACAGCTGGGCTGAGCATGCTCCAGCCCGCCGCGATGTGCCGCTCGAGGGAGAGAGACTTGTACTGCGTCAAGACGTAGATCTGGCGGAGCCCCGAGTGGAGGCAGTTGCTGAGGGTGAAATCGATGATGCGGTAGATGCCTCCGTAGGGAACGGCGGGCTTGGCGCGGTCGCGTGTCAGGGGCTGCAGGCGAGCGCCCCGCCCGCCTGCCAACACGAACGTGAGCACGGTGTGCATGAGATCCCCTCCAGTTATGCGATCCGAGCGACCCGGAACGTAGTCTGGGCACGCCAGGTCCCCTGGGGCGGAAGGTCGAGGTTCCAGACGAGGAGCACACACGTGGCCTGGTACACGAGCTCGAAGCCCGCCTCGGAGTTGTTGACCGTCCGGACCGGATAGCGCCAGAGCTCCGCCGCTTCCGAGGTCTCCATCTCCAGCATCCATCGGTCCCAACCGTTGACGAACCGGACCAGCCGAACATTGGATTCGCATCCTGTGCTCGCATTGCGCGGGTCGGCCAGTGCGCGTCCGGGGATCTCGATATACCGGTCGGGTGCGTCGCCTGCGAGGAGCCCCAGGTTGAACTCAGAGGCATAGCGCACCTTGGCATGGATGTCCCCTGTGTTGATCACCTCAAGCAGCAACTGCGGTGCCCGTCCCCCTTCTCCGAGGCGCACCGTCTTGGCGATGGTCAGACGGCTGTCCCCGCGAAGCTCAACGTCGCGCCTGAGGACGACAGCTCTCCCGCGCTGTTCCATCAGGTAGGGGGCGGAGGCGAGTTCGGCGATCTCGCACGGATCCTGCGAGGCGAGCCGATCCAAGGACGCATCCTCGGAAAGCAGGCGATCGATGAGTCCGAGCCGTTGTCCTCGGTCCCATACGAGGTGGCGTTCGAGATCGGCCTGCTTGGCCACGCGAATCTCGTGGATGCTCTGGGCGGCTGCGGCGTGCTCGGTGGTGGCACCCCTCACCAGGTCATGATAGGCCTCCCTGCGGCGTGCGATCGTGTTCAGGAAGTTGAACGGCAAGTCCAGCGAAGAGAGCTCTCGCAGCGCCCCTCCTTGATGGGGCGTTGCCACAAGAGTCCAGTGCGGGCTTGTGAGGACCGCTTCGGGAAGGCCATCACTGTCGACATCTGCGAGCTGTACGTGTGCGGCCCGTCGCCCGCGGGCGAGGCGCTCTGCGCAAAGCAGGTGGTGCCACACCGCGTCACGCAGATGCGGCAGGTAGACGCCGCCGAAAAGACCGTGCCAGTAAGCGTCGTTGCTCTGTGCACGGAGCACGTGATCGAGCGCTTGTTGTCGAGCCGCGCCAGCTCGGGGCATCCTCCGGACCATCCTGCTCACCTGTAGCATCCGCTTGTGCATGTAGTCGGCCTCGGGGTACTTGGCGAGGAACCCCCGCCAATGGCCTCCGGCGAGCTGGGACGCATGCTCGTGCGCTCGCTCGCCCAGGAGCGCCTTGAGTTCCTCGAGCCGCCGGATCCCGGTGAGGGGTAGAGCCCACTCCCCCAGCTCGAAGTAGCTCGTGGTGGGCAGGTAGACCCGCCCAAGCGGCAGGCGCGTTTCGAAAGCCTCGCGCAGCGTCACCGTACGCAGCCACTCCGCTTCCTCGGTCAAGGCGCGGAAGAACCGTTCGAGCCATCCTTCGTCGTAGACCCAGCGTTTCGTGCCCGGCCACACGCCGAACTTCTCCCCGTCGTCGACCAGGGTGAGGAGAGGCCGGGCCCCGCGCCGGGCCTGGCTGCGGAGGTGTCCGATCACCTCGTGGACTTCTCGGAAGGGGATCAGGTAGCGTAGTTCCGCGCTGATCGGGAACACGCCCACGGCGTGGCCGAGGTGCTCGGTGGTGTAGAGGCCGTGGAGTCGGTCCGAGGTGTACCCCACCCGATGGAAGTGCCCATCATCGATGGGAAGATAGTGCACCCCGCAGGCCTTCAGCAAGGCGGGAAGGTGGGGCTCCCAGACGCGCTCGGCGAGCCAAGCCCCGCGAGGATCGTGGTCTAGCGCTTCGCGGAGGAAACCGCGCATCGTGTTCAGCTGACTTCGGGCGTCGTGGTCTGGGATGACGGCGAGGACGGGTTCGTAGAATCCACCGCCCAGGAACTCCACCCTGCCCGAGTCGCCCAAGGCGCGCAGGCGGTCGATGAACGTGGGGTGTTCGGCACGGAAGAAGTCCCACAAGGGGCCGGTGTAGTGAAGCACGGCCTTGATCCGCTCGAACCGCTCCAGACACTCGATGAACGGTAGGTACGCGTCGCGGAACGCAGCTTCCATCACCTCAGGGAAGTTTCCCACCGGCTGGTGGCAGTGGAGGCCCAGGACGAAATCGACTCCTCGGTCGGCTCGTTCGTGTGATGTGCACATGATGCTCCCGGGGCATGTTACCCCTCGGCTCTGTGCACGTAAAGTCGCATCGGTTGCGCAGTGCGGGCGAACCCCATATAGTGAACGGCGCCTGTGGTAGGCTACTGAGAGGTGGGAACGAACGTGAGCGCCGACCGGAGTCTGCTCTCCGAGGACGATCTGTACCTGTTCAACGAGGGGAGCCACCTGAAGCTCTATGACGTGCTGGGAGCACGTCCGGTTGTGTGCGGCGGGGTGGCAGGGACGCAGTTCGCGGTGTGGGCGCCGAACGCCGAGCATGTCTCGGTCGTCGGCGATTTCAACGACTGGAAGCCGGGCACGGCACCGCTTCGTCCGCGGGGGACCTCGGGCATCTGGGAGGGATTCCTGTCTGGTGTCGGAGCGGGAGCGCTGTACAAGTACCATGTGGTGTCGCGTCACCGGGGCTACCGTGTGAACAAAGCCGACCCAATCGGATTCCTGCACGAGATCCCACCCGGTACCGCGTCGGTGGTGTGGAAGCTCGACTACACCTGGGGCGACGACGCATGGTTGTCGCGACGGCATCGCGCGAACGCGAACTCGGCCCCTATCTCCATCTACGAGGTACACCTGG
>PWTC01000079.1 GCA_003563005.1 Candidatus Acetothermia bacterium | reverse complement strand
GCTGCGCTTGGCGCAGCGGGCGAGGTTCGATCTCTCCGAGTCCCTGGCCCAGAAGATGGAGGAGAGCGCCCGGAAGTACCCGGTGGACAAGGCCTTGGGGAGCAACCGGAAGTATACGGAGTTGTGATGGTGCGTGGTTTGCAGCCTGCGCCCGCGACGGCACAGATTCTAGGGATTCGCTTCCCCTCGGGGAGGCTCTGCAGGTGATGGGGACTCCCGGCTACGTCCTCGGCTTCTTGGCCTTCGGTCTGTAGTCCCTTCGATCAAGGCAAGCATCGTACATGGCCTTGTCAATTCTGATCCAATCGGTCTTATCGATGCCACGGCGGTTACGGCTGGTCGGGCTGAAAGGAAACGCACAGGCGATCTTGATCCAGCGTTCTTGCTCTTTGGCAATCGTACGGATCTCGTCGGCGACCTCGGACAGATCTTGATCCTGGCTTAGGATGAGGGCTACATCGTACTCCCTGCGGTGCGCCATGCGGATGACATCTAACGCGATGCGCACGTCGATCCCCTTCTCCTCCCCGGCCAAGTAGCTGTGCTCCGTCCCATTGGGAAGTCGGACCACACGATTGCGGTAGCGAAGCGGGCGTGAGTAGATGTGTACACCTTGCCAACTCAGGGTACGGAGCTTCTTCTGCCAGAATTCGTGCCAGAATGCGTCGTCGTGCGCGGAAGGGATCCCGGTGTAGAAGCGCGTTCCCACCAGAGACCAGCCGAGGGCAGAGCAGAGTTGGTTAACCAGGGCAGCGACATCGTAGTTTGGATAGGTGTATCCAAACGCCTCGCGTGCCGCGTGGAACAGGTTCTGCCCGTCAACGAACGCTACTGCGCGCCTTGTAGCTGGTTCGCCCGGCATTCTGACCCCCGCAGAAATAACCCCGCCCGGGCCTCGCGGCGTGTCGGGCGGGGAGCAAGTGTGACCCTATTCTAGCACTGTTGGCGGCTGCGTCAACCCCCCTTGGAAGCTTTCTCTCGCTTCCGTGCTCATCGGCGGGGGGCTGTCCCCTTCTTCGGGAGGGCGTGGCGGGCTAGGAGTGCTCTCTTTCGGCGTAGGGGCACGCGCCGAGACGCTGGCGAACCTTGTTCTTCTTGGCCTGGCGGCGCCACATGAGGTTGCCGGCGAGCATGTAGAGCCAGATCTTCGTGGGCGGCCTTGCCGCCAGGGCCACCGCCTCATCGGGCACGGCCTCTCCCCGCTCGAGTGCGTCCACGGTGAGTCGGACCACCTTGTGCCACGCCGCACCAGACACGCCCATGCCGGTGCCGCCGAGGGCGATCCCGCCGGCCCATGTCCAGCCCATGGCCCGGGCGAACAGACGGCAAATCGCAAGGGCGGTGTCGTTGTGAGACGCTTCGGGGAAGCCGCAGTTCATCAGGGTCAAGAACCGGGTTTCCTCGCCATCGCGCGTCCGCGCCGCATGCAGAAGCTCGAGCACGCGGATGACCGGGGCAGGCAGGCTGTCGACGTAGAGGGGGCACGCCAGGATCACCAGGTCCGCCGATGCCGCTGCGGCGAGCAGGACGTCCGTGTCCTCCTGGGAGCGCAGAGCGGCGTGAATGTGCAGCTTGGACACAGCCCAACCGCGATCCTGAAGCGCATCGAGCAGCACGGCCGCCCGTCGGCTGGAGGTGCTCCGCGCGAGGCCTTTGGGGCTGCCCACGAGGAGCACTGCCTGTTTTGCGCGGTTCATCGCCGCACCCCCGCCTGAGCGAGAAGCCGGTCCAGCGTCGCACGCAGCGCGGCCTCGCCGTCGTCGGCGCACGCCACCCCGGCCGCGTGCCCGGGGCACCATAGGTTGACGGCGTTGCGCTCGACCAGGCGGCCGAACACGGCCTCCTCCTCCGCGTGCGGCGCCTCAAGGAGCCCCAGCGCCAGGAGCCGCGGATAGATCCTGTAGCGCCGGCGATGGTGGATCTCTCCCCTTACGCGTGTGAAGAGAGGGGAGACGAGCGAGATCATCCGGTCGAGCGCACTCTTGAGCTCGGCGCTGTAACCCCCGAAGGTGACCGGGGTCAGAAACACGGTGACGTCGCTCCCGATTACCGCTTCGGCCACGGTCTGGCCAGCATCGTCGATGACGCACACCCCAGGGGTCTGTACCCAGCAGCCGAAGCAACCCGTGCACGGGGCGATCTCGAGCTCCCAAAGCGGCAGGATCTCGGTCCGCACTCCGGCGGACTGAAGCCCCTCGGTCAGCGCGTTGCGGGCAAGCTCGGTCCATGGGTCATCGGCCCGCGCTCCGTCGAGCACCACCGCACGTTGAGCGTCCACCTCGCACCTCCTGCGCACAACCACCAACCCAGGTCCACCGCATCGTACCCCCGCCCGCCCCATCCACCAAAAAGGGGACAGGCTGATTTTTCATCCTTTTCTGATCAGATTTTTCGACGTTATCCACAGCTCACATGTTGTGCCTATTACACAACTGCCGGCCCCGCGCGGCTGCCTTAGCGATCGATCGGGTGGCGGCAGACACCTGCATGCACCGCTCGGAGAGCTGGCCAACCCCTGCGTGGTACCTCCCAGGTGGACGGTTTCCGACGAAGCCACTGGACGATTTCCGTGGGGCTAGGCGTGGCTACCCACGCACGCTCGAGGACACCTAGAGGTTGAAGTGCCGTTCCAGGGGAGCAAGCGTCCTCTCCGGTGTGCTGTGCTCATCGCGTTTGATGAAGAAGAGGCCGCTCTCGTAGTTGCTCTTGAGGTCCAGCGTGACGCCGTGCACGAGCACACTCTCCACGTTCCTCAATGCCCTATCCGGATCGAGGAGCGACAGGATGCAGTCCAGCATGTCCCTGTGGTCGTCCCGCTCGAAGTAGTCTTTGACAACCATCTCAGGCTCGGCGATCAGGTAAGCAACACGCTCGTAGTACGTTATCTGCTTCGCCGCCTCCGGTGTCAGATGCAGAACAACGACGACCCTCTGGTCCCCCGGGAGCCGTGGCAGGTCCGCCGAGACCATCTCCAGCGCTTCAGCACGGCAGGCACACAACCAGTGCCGATACTCCTCTACAGATCTGTTGAATTAGCGCTCCCAGCTCGGGAATACCTGGGACGGACAAGGTGCCCGACCTGCCCGATTTCCCGCAGGGACGCCGCCTGCGTATGATGGGCCGGTTCGCTCGGTCCGGTGGCACATCGGCCATCCGCCCGGCGTACTACTCAAGCAGTCGAGGAGCGTGGCGACATGTCGGACCAGTGGTACGTGGAGAAGGCGGGAGCATGGACCGGGCCTTATTCCTGGGAAGAACTCCGGGCACTTGCCGGCGGAGGCAAGCTCGCCGCGGGGGACGCTGTCCGGCGGGGCGAGGAAGGCGCGACAGCACCGGCGGACCAGGTGACCGGGCTCCTCGATGCGGCGCCGACGCCGGTGGCGCGGGCCGACGGGGAGAAGATCGAAGGTATGATCCCTGCTGTACGCCGCAAGACGGGACTGCTGTCCTCCAAGGTGTACAACCTCGTGGTCACCGATCGCCGGATCGTGTTCGCCGAGACCACGAAGGAGATGCTCAAACAGGCGGCGTCCGACGCGGCCCAGGAAGCCAAGGAACAAGGAAAGGGTCTCTTGGGACGGATGGCGACGACGATGGTGTCCTCGCGAAGGGTCTACGAGAAGTACTGGCAGATGGACATCGACGCCATCCTGAAGGAGACATCCGGCAACTTCGCCGTCCCTCTGAATGAGATCAAGAAGATCAGCTTCTACGTGCACACCGTGCATGTACGTGTGGAGCAGCAGAACATGGGCCGGACGGGCAAGGATCAGATGACGATCAAGACGAACCAGGAGAAGATCAAACTGACGTTCGAGCCGCTGTTCGCTGCGAGTTCGAAGCAGGCAGACGAGGCCCGGGCACTGCTGCGGAGAGTGCTGGGGAAGAACAAGGTGGGCTGACCGAGATCGATCCCCCCGCGTGTGGGAGGGGCGCCGGTGTGTGGGCCCCTGCCCATGGGTGCGGGCCGATCAGCGCTTCAGACGCCGGCCGCACGGAGCACGAGCGCCAGGCTGACCAGCGCCAGGGACAGAAGAAGCGCGAACATGGCCACCATGGGCCACTGACGCCGCTGGGCGAAGTAACCCGCGCTGTTCACCGCGGTGTATAGCAGCATGCCTGCGCCCACCAGGAAGGCCGCCCTGGCCCAGCCGGCCCCTGCAAGGAGACCCGCCCCGGCAGCGATGAGAAGACACGCCACGACTCCCTCCGCCACCAGGTGGAAACCAAGCGCCAGCGGCTCCGTCCGGCGCTCGGGGACCTTCCCCGTGGCCAAGAAGAAGCCCCACTGAGCCAAGATGGCACTCCCCACCACCACTGCGTACACCCCGCCGAACACCATCGCGAACTCCTTCCTCCGCGCTCGATCCCCCAGGATACACGCCCGACGGCCTGCGGATGCGCCGTGGCCCCCAGGTGAGCAGGAGGCGCCCGACGCGCCCGCAAAGCCGGCATAGCTTCGCGGTGCCTCACCTGCCGCACGTACCGCGCAGCGTACATCTGGTGAACCCGCTGCCTCCAGTGGGACACGTACGCTTGGGTAGAATAATGGGCTGGGGGGGCGGACAGCACCCCCGCGGGAGTCCGCGGGACATCCCGGAACGCGGAGCGAGCCGTTGAGGCGCTCCAGCGCAGGAGCGAACCATGCACGAGAGACGAGCACGCGGCACAACGGACATCCGATCGTTCGATCCGCTCAACGCTGGCGAACGGGAAATGCGGGCGGCTCATGCGTTCCACGCAGCGAAGCGTGCAGAACGCTGGCCGGAGGACCCGCCCCTCGCCTACGACGAGTTGGTGCACGGCCTGACGAACATCCCCCCGTTCGCCGGGATACGGATATGGGGCGCGTGGCGCGGTCCCGCCATGGTGGGCTGGGCGAGCGTGTCCCTGGCCAAGATGGAGGAGAACCGACGCCTGGCCCAGTGCGAGCTCGACATCGCACCCGAGGCGCGTCGCCAGGGACTGGGTACGGCACTGCTAGCACACATCGCCGAAGCGGCAGCGAATGACGGCCGCAGCCAACTGCTGGCGGGCACGGACGCGTCCATCCCAGCCGGGGAGGCGTTCGCGCGCCGACTGGGTGCGAAGCCAGGCATGACGATGGTGACGAACCAGCTGGAGCTGGCGTCGGTGGACCGGGCCTTCCTGCGGGCGTGGATCGAGCGAGCTCCCTCGGAGGCGTTCGAGCTGGGGTTGTGGACGGGGCCGTATCCGGAAGAGGACCTCCCCGCCATCATCGAGCTTCTGCAGGTGATGAACACGGCGCCGCGCGAGGATCTGGAGATCGAGGACATGCGCTGGACCCCCGAACAGCTGCGCGAGATAGAGCAGGCGCTGGCCGGGCGCGGTCATGAACGGTGGACCCTATACGCCCGTCACAGGGAGACGGGCGAACTGGCCGGGTACACCCAGGTATTCTGGAGCCCTGAGCAACCCAAGCTCCTCGGACAGGGGGACACGGGCGTGCTGCCCAGGTACCGGGGTCATGGCCTCGGCAAATGGCTGAAGGCGGCCATGCTGGAGAAGGTGTTCGCCGAGCGGCCGCAGGTGGCGTTCATCCGCACAGGAAACGCCGGATCGAACGCGGCCATGCTCAAGATCAACCACGAGCTGGGGTTCCGCGAACGCAAGCGGGCCACCCTGTGGCAGGTGGACCTCGACCGGGTTCAGCGCTACCTCGAAGAACGTGGCGTAGCGCTCCGGCAGGGACTGAACTGAAGGCTGTTCGCATCTTCTGACATCAACTTTCCTAGGACTGTGTGGCCTCGAAGCCTGTCTCCGAGGTTGAGCACGGCTCGTCTTCGCCGATCCATCTCCTTGTTGCGTAGCGGTGCAGCTTGACTGCGCCGTGGGGCGAGCGTCGGAGACACGCTCCAGGAACGTCGGAGACCAGCTCCGACGCTACAACACCGATCCCATGTCGTCTGTAGAGCGCAAAGGGCAGGCTTGGACGCACCCGCGGCGAGGCGGCAACAGTCCTGAGTGTAACACTCATCACCCTCCCATCGCCCGCCATGTCCGCGTACCTCCAGGAGCTGTCCGCCGTGAGCTCGCGTCAGCGTTGGGTCGGAACACAGTGCGGGCCCCGGGGTGTGTCCCCCGGGGCCCGCTCACACTCTTCGTCCCACTATCCTACTTGACGCACGGATGTCCCTTCTCGGACCCGTGGCACTTCTCGACCTGCTCAGGCGTGCAGCTCAGTTGATCCGGCTTCTGACAGCCCGCCGAAGTGTCCACACACGCATGGCCCGGCGCATCCCCATGGCACTCCTTGACCTGCTCAGGCGTGCAGCTCAGTTGATCCGGCTTCTGACAACCTCTCTTCTCCATGGCACACCTCCTTCCGCCCATCGGCGTGTGTTGTGTCGCAGCATGCTGGTTCGCTCGTCACCTCGAGCAGCGCATCGATCGCCTCACGCCACTGGTCCAGGGTGTCGGTGTTCAGGCTGTAGTGCACGAAGTAGCCGCTTTTCCGCGCGTGGACGAGCTGTGCGTCGCGCAGCACCCGCAGGTGTTGCGACACGGCGGCGTCAGTGATGCCGAGCGCCCGCGCCAACGCGCCCACGCACATGGAACGTCCCATGAGCAGGCGCATCATGCGCAACCGCGTCTCGACCGAGAGCACCTTGAACAAGCGGGCGAGCTCCTCCGTGGACGTCTCTTGCGCTAGGTTCTTTAGCATCTGCGCAGGTACTTTAGCATGGGCCGGGGTCTCCGTCAAGGGAGCACCTGCACCTCGCCGAGAACCTGCGTTGGGGTCCGCGCGGCGGCGCGCTGTCCGCCCGGAGAGGCTGCGCTCCCCCTAGGAGCACCGAGGTCGACGGACCACAAGCCCGAGGAGAATGGGAACTACGTGGCACAGATAGGTGAGCACGAGCAGCGTGACCACTCGACCTCCTAGTTCTCGATGAAGGCCTGTCCGCGGACGAAGAAGCGCATCCACCAGGGACGCGGGCGCGGAAGCGCCAAGGGGAGCACGTCGGAGAGCCGCTCCCTCAGGTACGCGACTTCCCCTTCGAGCTGGGCGATCCGGCGGCCACGCTCATCGAGCAGCATCCTGAGCGCGGCGGCCTCGTCCATCGGGAGGACCTGCGAAGGCTCGGTCCTGTGCTCGGCGAGCTCTCTCTGGACGAGCTCGGCGGCCGCGTTGACGGTCAAGCCGTCCAGCTTCCGCAACGCCTCCAACCGCTCGAGCATGGCCCAGGCGCCGTCGGACAGGATCTGCTGGCCGTTGGGCCCCTTCCGCAGGTAGCGGTCGATCGTGGGGCGGAGGGCGGCCACCCGCGACCGCACCGCTCGCTCCGACATCCCCAGCCGCTTCGCTGCATCGCCTATGGTAGGCACGTTTCCCCCTTATCTCGGCCGAGGGTAACGCACGGGACGTCAGGAGAGCGGGACGCGTGGGCGGCGGCGGGGTGATGTTCGACGTACCGCCCGGGGCCGCTCGGGCGAAGCGCAGGAACGTGCCTTCAGAAAGGGACTCTGGCAGTCGACGGCCGAGGGCGACGCGCCTCAGTCTCCGCTCTGCACTGCGGCGTCCTCTCGCTGTTGGGCGTCACTGTCCCTTTGCCGCACCGTCTATGTCACCGCAGCATCCCATGGTCCCATCTAGGCTGGGGTCACCATGCACGGGATGCAGGATGCAGCCCCGAGGCTCGGGCACACCGTGGACGCAAGCCAGAGAGCCTCCGGATATGCGACCCAGCGTGTTGGGGACGAAGAGGGGCACGAGCCCGCTCGGGAAGGGTCGATGACCCCCAGCTATGGGGAGATCCACGCTCTGCGCCAGGCGCTCACGGAAGCCCAACGGGAACGGGACTATTGGCGGCATCGCTGCACGAGCAGCTGGCACTGCCGCCGGCGTGCCCGCCTGGGCGACCGCAATCCCTGGGGGTAGGCAAGCGTGCCGCCCCCACGGGTGGTCTGGCGAGGCGAGATGCTCTATCCTCCGCTCCTTGGGCAAGAGGTGTACGCCATGAACAAGAACATTGCAGTGATCGGTGTGGGCAAGCTGGGAGGGACGCTGTGCAGCGCCCTGGTGCGGCGCGGGGTGGTGACCCCGGACCGCCTGGTGGGCACCACAGCGCACGAGGCATCGGCGCAGAGCGCCCAGGAGCAATACGGCATCCGTGTTCTGAACGACAATACCGCCGCTGTGGCGGGCGCGGACCTCATCATCCTCTCCGTGAAGCCTCAGGGCATGGGGAAGCTCCTTCAGGAACTCAAGCCGGTCGTCTCGCCGGGCCAAGTGGTGCTCACAGCAGCAGCGGCGATCACCACGGGGTTCGTCGAAGAGAGGCTCCAGGAGGGCGTCCCCGTTCTGCGTGCCATGCCGAACCTGCCGAGCCTGATCGGCCATGGGATGACAGTGCTGTGTCCAGGTCGTAGAGCGCGGGCCGAGCACGTCGCCTTGGCCGAGGAGGTCTTCGGCGCAGTAGGGAGAGTGGCGGCGATCGACCACGAGGAGCTGATGGATGCCGTCACAGGCCTCTCGGGAAGCGGCCCCGCGTACGGGTACATCATCATCGAGTCGCTCGCCGAGGGGGGCGTCAAGACGGGTCTGCCGCGTTCGCTGGCGACCACGCTGGCGGCGCAGGCCATCCTGGGCGCGGCGGCCATGGTGCTCGAGACTGGGCAGCATCCCGCCCTGCTCAAGGACATGGTGACCACACCGGCCGGCACGACCGTCGACGGCCTCATGGCCCTCGAGGAAGGCAACATCCGCGTAGCGCTCATCAAGGCGGTCGACGCGGCCACCGCCAAGGCCAAGGAGATCTCCCGTTAGGGTGCGCCTCCTGGCGATCTGCGGAAGGCTTCCCGTCCTGTTGCGCTTGGCTTTCCCGTGAAGAAGTGCTATGGTGGTCGTGGGAGCAGACCACGGGGGCCCGTGAGCAGGAAGATCCACTGAACGGTAGT
>PWTC01000082.1 GCA_003563005.1 Candidatus Acetothermia bacterium | reverse complement strand
CTTGGCGGTGTCAAGGCTGAGCGCCCGCTCCAGCACCGCTCCGGCACGGGTCTCGAAGGGGGCTTCCCCGAACAGGCGATCGAGCGGGATGCCCTCCACCTGTCCAGCGCGAAGCGCGGCGGCCCCGTCGGTTGTCCCCGCCGTGAACTCGGCCAAGGCGTCACACACGGCCATCTTGGGATCGCACAGCACGAGCAGCTTGTGTCCCCGCTCGAGGCGGTCTTGGACGATCTCCCCCAGAACAGGGGATCCACAGTCACTGAAGTGGGCGAGCTTGCCGGCCAGGTCCGAACTGCCAAGCGGGACCGAAGGCAGCCACTCTGTGGGGTGGAGCGCGTAGGAGAGGTATCTGCGAGCGAGCTTCACGATCTGCTCAAGGCTTGGTTGCGCCAGTCCGCGTTCCCACCGGGAGAGCGTGGTCCAATGAATGCCTAGGAGGTGCGAGACCTCGTTCTGCGTCAGGCCCATCCGTCTGCGGACGAAGAGGGCCCACTCGCCGAAGGTCACAGAGCACCTCTCCTCAAGAGCACCGATCCTTTCCTCCGAAATCGGCAGTATGCGCCCATGCTGCCGATGTCCGCCCGGATTCTTCCTCGAACACGCCTTGAGGTCCGCGCATTCGAATGCCTTACACGCTGAGTATGCTAACAGATGATAACCGCGGGTGGTTGTGGCGGGCAAACGCATGTGTCCCCGACGACGCGCACCTGGGGGCCCGATTCTCGATATCCTCCACGGCACGTGTGTGTGGCGTACAGCCTGCGGACCAGCGGCACTCACCGGCCCGGCTGTCGCAGACAAGCTCTGCCCGAGCCTCCCTGGGGAACTTCGACACAGCCCACCGAATCCGGGTTTCGTCGCAGCTTGTCTGCGACGTTGGTCGGATCGCGTCTCCGACGGCGCAGTTCGACCTTGATCTCATGCCCCATGAGGGGCGTGCTATACTCGGTCCGTGGGGACGTTCTCGTGGTACGGCAAGCAGAAGACGGATAGGGTGCTCGTTATGGGGGTGCTCAACGTCACCCCCGACTCGTTCTCCGATGGCGGCGCGTTCTTCGAGCACGAGGCGGCCGTCGCCCGCGGTCTGGAGATGGTCGGCGAGGGAGCGGACATCTTGGACATCGGGGGAGAGTCGACCCGTCCGGGTGCGGAGCCCGTGGGCGCCGATGAGGAGCTGGGGCGTGTCCTCCCGGTGATCGAGCGACTGTCAGCTCAGGTGGATGTCCCCATCTCGATCGACACGAACAAGGCCGAGGTGGCCCGTGCAGCGTTACGCGCCGGGGCGACGATCGTGAACGATGTCACCGCGTTTCGTGGGGACCCGAGGATGGCGGACCTGGTGGCTCGAGAGGGCGCAGGCCTTGTCATCATGCACATGAAGGGGACCCCGGCCGACATGCAGCGGGATCCGAGCTACGAGGACGTGGTGGGTGAAATCCGACACTTCCTTGCCGAGAGGGTTGCCCTCGCCCTGGAGGCGGGTATACCGAGGTCGCATATCATGGTCGACCCGGGCCTGGGTTTCGGGAAGACGGTGGAGCACAACCTGGAGATCTTGCGCCGGTTGGAAGCGTTCCGGGATCTGGGCGTGCGGCTGCTCGTCGGCCCGTCGCGCAAGAGCTTCATCGGGCGTCTGGCGGGCCTGGAGGTGGATCGACGCGTGGAGGCCACGCTGGCCGTGTGCGCCGTTGCGGTCGCGCGCGGCGCGGATGCAGTACGAGTTCACGATGTGGCGCCAGCCCGTCGCGCGGTGGACATGGCGGCCTGGCTCCGCGCAAGTGGGGGGGATCATGAGACTACAACTGAATGAGCTGCGAGCGGAACCGGGCCGCTCCTTCCCCCTTGAGGGAACGGAGGAGCTGCTCGATGTGCAGTGGGAGGAGGAAAACCTCCGGCTGGAGGGGCCGGTGGCCGTGCAGGGAAGCGCTTTCTTCCAGGACGGGCGCGTGTTCCTCACGCTTACGGTGGCCGGGACGGTGCACCGCCGCTGTGGACGTTGTCTTGGCGATGTCGTGGAGCGTTTTCGGCGCAAGGATTTCCTGGAGGTGCCGCTCGAGGAGCCCAAGGCGCAGTACATCGAACTCGCCCCTTATGTGGAGTCTGGGGTGCGTCTGGCGGTCGCGGTGCGCCCGCTCTGCCGCGAGGAATGCCTGGGGATCTGCGCACAGTGTGGCGCAGACCTGAACACCGAGCCGCACAGGCCCGGATGCCGGGCGGGGGAGAAGGAGGTGGACCCCCGCCTTCAGAAACTCAGGGATCTTCTGTGAGGGCGCTGGGCGTCGATCCTGGGCTGACCGCCACCGGCTTCGGCGTCATCGAGACGGACGGCGATGGCTTCTGGGTACTCATCTCAGGGACGGACCGGCCACCTAAGGACGCCCCCCTCCCCGATCGGCTTGCCTCGGTCTACGCCTGCGTATGCCAGGTTGTGGAGGACTTTCGGCCGGACGTCGTTGCCGTGGAGGAGGTGTTCCTGGCGCGTAACGTCCCTTCGGCGATGCTCACCGCCCAGGTGCTGGGTGTCGTCAAACTGGCGGCAGTGGGCCGTCGCCTCCGCTCTTATGCCCCCCGCGAGATCAAGAAGTGGGTCTGCGGAACGGGTTCGGCGCCTAAGGAGCAGATGATGGGCATGATGGGGCACCTCCTGGGGGGGTACGTCCCCCCGAGCGACCACGCTGCGGACGCGCTGGCAGTGGCGTTGTGCGCACTGATGGACGGACGGCCGTGAACCTGCTCCAGGCTCTTGGGCTCGAAGGGGCTCCCGAGCGCCTGCTCCTCGTGGACGGACACGCGGCCCTGTACCGCTCGTTCCACGCGATCCCCGAGTTGACTGCTCCCGACGGCCGGCCGGTGAACGCGGTCTACGGCCTCGTACGCACGCTGCTTATGGCGCTGCGTGCCTATCCCTCCCGGTACCTGGCGATCGTGTTCGATGCCGAGGGAGACACGATCCGCCACGAGGCCTACGCGGAGTACAAGGCGACCCGGAAGGACATGCCCGAGAGCCTGGTTCCTCAGGTCGAGCTGGCCAAAGAGGTTGCGGATGTCCTCGGCGTGCCGCGGTTCGAGCTGGTGCGCTACGAGGCTGACGATGTCCTCGCCACACTGGCCCGCTCGGCAGAACGCGAGGGGGTGCCTGTTCTGCTCCTCACCGGGGACAAAGACATGGCGCAGCTCGTGACGGACCGGGTGCACCTCCTCAGGCCGGGACGGCGCCCCTCGGATCCCATGGACGAGCTGGACCCGGACGGTGTTCGGGCGCGCTACGGGGTTCGCCCTGAGCTCATGGCGGACCTTCTGGCGCTTGTGGGGGACAGCTCGGACAACGTCCCCGGGGTGAAAGGGATCGGCGATAAGGGAGCACGCGAGCTACTCAACCAATATGGATCGCTGGATGCGGCGCTGGACGCGGCGGAGAAGCACCCCAACCCGAGGCTGGGCAGAGCCCTGGCCGCGGGGCGGGAGGCAGCGGAGCTCTCACGCAGTCTGGTGCGGCTGCACGAGGTGCCCTTGGAGACCGAACTCGCCGATCTAAGGCCGCGGTCCTTGGACGAGGGCGCGGTGCGGGCGCGCCTCGGGGAACTCGATTTCCGTTCGGTGCTCGCGGACCTCGAGTTGGACGCTCCCGGCCCGCAGTCGGATCACACGTGCGTAACGGACGAGGTGGCCTTCGAGCGGCTCCTAGGCGAGCTTCGCGGGGCCGACGCTGTGGCGGTGGACCTCGAGACGACCTCGGCCGATCCGCTGAGTGCAGAGATCGTGGGCGTCGCGGTCGCTTGGGAGACCGGAGAGGGCTACTACGTGCCGGTGGCGCACGCCTATGCCGGCGCTCCGGAGCAAATCCCGCTCGAGCGCGTGTTGGAGGGTCTCAGGCCTATTCTCGAAGGGGAGCGACCCGAGGTCCTGGGGCAGAATCTCAAGTACGACATGCAGGTCCTCGGGCGCTACGGGATCGCTCTGCGCGGCATACGGCTCGACACCATGCTCGCCCACTGGCTGCTCCATCCGGACGCGACGTCCCACAGCCTGGAGGCGATCGCCCGTGACACGCTGGGTGTCCGGGTGCAGAGCTACCGAGAACTCGTCGCTGGGGGACAGGTCACGATGGCCGAGGTGCCGCTCGAGCAGGCGTCCCCCTACGCGGCCTCCGATGCCGAGGTCGTGGTCCGGCTGCGCGATCCTCTTGAGTTCGCTCTACGAGAGGCTGAGCTCCACGATCTTCTGATCTCCCTCGAGATCCCGCTCATCGAGGTCCTGGCGAGGATGGAGGAGCGGGGGATCCTGCTCGATGTAGACGTCCTGCGCGATCAGGGCGTGGAACTGGAGACACAACTTGAGCGACTACGGGCGTCACTCTTTGACTTGGCTGGTGGACCGTTCAACCCGGGTTCTATCCCCCAGGTTCGTGATGTCCTGTACGGCCGTCTGGGGCTGCCCGTCCTGGCGCGGACGAAGACGGGACCGTCCACCGATGCCCAGGTGCTGCGCGACCTGGCTACACACCACGACTTCCCTGCAGTGCTGATCGCCTACCGCGAACTGGAGAAGCTCCGGAATACGTATGTGGAGAAGCTTCCCAAGTATGTGCACCCGAGGACAGGCCGCGTGCACACGTCGTTCCACCAGACCGGAACGGCCACAGGACGACTCTCCTCGTCGGAGCCCAATCTGCAAAACATCCCCTCCCGACACGAAGTCGGTGTCGACATCCGGCGAGCGTTCATCGCCCCCGAGGGTCGCGTGTTCCTCATGGCCGACTACTCGCAGATCGAGCTGCGCGTGCTGGCGCATCTGAGCGAGGACGAGGCTCTCATCGGGGCATTCCGTCAGGGGGAGGATCTCCACCGGGCCACGGCGTCGCGGCTGTTCGGAGTTGCCCCGGAACGGGTCGACGCGCGGATGCGTTCCTTGGCCAAGAGGGTCAACTTCGGGATCGTCTACGGGATCAGTCCGTTCGGCCTCGCCAGAGATCTGGGGATCGAACAGGGGGAGGCACGCGAGCTGATCGCCCGTTTCTTCCAGGCCTACCCTGAGGTACGGGCGTACATGGATCGGCTCATCGCCGACGCTCGGGCGAAGGGGTACGCGCGCACACTGCTCGGGCGCCGCAGGCCTCTGGGGGCAGGCCGGAGCAGGGGCCGGGGTGCGGAAGAGCGCAACGCGATCAACACGCCGATCCAGGGCACGGCAGCCGACATCATGAAACTGGCGATGCGAGCTGTCCACCGCCTTTGGACCGAAGGAGAACTGCGGGCCGAGCTGATCCTTCAGGTGCACGATGCGCTGCTCTTCGAAGTCGACGAAGATGAGGTTGCGTACACATCCGAGGTCGTGGTGAGGGCCATGGAGGGCGTATGGCCCCTTCACGTGCCCCTGCGCGTCGACACCAAGGCAGGGCCGAACTGGGGTGCGGTCTGACGGCAACTGGGCACGCCGCGTGACCTGTGTCCTTGACCACGTTCTTGAGGTGGACGTAATATGCATTACAGTCCGCCGTGCCGCATGTTTCCGTGCAACCAGTACGACTTAGGCGTCCCGGCGGACGCGCCTCCGTTCTGGCGGCAAAGGGGGGAGCTGGAATGGGCAGACGTATGGAGCGACGCAGCCGCTGGCTGAGGATGCTGGCGCTGATGACGGCGATAGGACTCTCGGCGATGGCACTCTCGGGATGCACGCGGGTGGGGGCCACCATCCGGGGCCACGAACCTGCGGGGAATCCAAAGGAAGTCGAGGCGGGCGAGAGCGTGCCCCTGAGCGTGACGATCGAGAACACCGGAAACCGACCTCAGAGACTGGCCGCCCGCGCCATCGTGTGGGATGGGCAAGGCGCCGAAGTGGCAAGGTTCGAACGATCGTCGGAGGCGGATGTGCGGCCGGGGGCGACGTTCACGGCGACGTGGTCCTATCCCGCCAAGGAGGTGGGCGATTACTGGCTTCAGTTTTTCGTCGTTCGGGACTCGGACACGATGATGGCCTACGCTCCTGAGCGGGCGACCAAGCTGATCACCGTGACCTTGCCGGCGATCGCCTCGGAGAAGTTCGAGCTGGGCGACCGCATACGTGTGACTACGAACCTGAAGGTGCGCGTGGGCCCGGGCCTGGACCAGCCCGAGGTGGAAAGCCCGAACTACCCTGGCAGCGTGCCTCTGGGGAGTCTGGGTACGGTGATCGGTGGCCCCGAGCGGGGCAACCAGTACGTGTGGTGGAAGATCGAGTATGACCGAGGCGTTACCGGATGGTCCGCGGAAGACTGGATCGAACACATGCGCCCCCGCGGCTAAGGATCGACCCCGAACACTGGGGGTCAGAGCTTTAGTTTTGGTGTCACGTGTCCCTTACTCTGGCCAGTTGGCCTGCCGAGGGGACACGTGACACCAAAACTAAAGCTCTGACCCCTTTGGGTTGTCAGTTGGGTGGGCGGCGAAGGATCGGTTCGCGGGCAGCCTTCGCCTCGTCCACGCGGCGGACGGGTGTTCGGTGAGGGGCGGCCTTGAGGAGCTCGGGTTGTTGACGGGCTTCGTCGGCGATGCGCAGCATGGCCTCGACGAACGCGTCCAGGATCTCCTTGGGCTCCGTCTCTGTGGGCTCGATCATCAGGGCTTCCTTGACGATGAGCGGGAAGTACACCGTGGGCGGATGGATCCCGTAATCCATGAGCCGCTTGGCGATGTCGAGCGTCCGCACCTCGCCCAAACCCTCTCCGGAGAGGACGAACTCGTGCTTGCACAGGCCCGGATAGGGCAGCTTGTACGCACTCTCGAGCTTCGTGCGTAGGTAGTTGGCCGCCAGCACGGCCCCTGAGGACACTTCGCGCAGCCCCGCGTCCCCCAGGCTGAGGATGTAGGCCAGTGCGCGCACCGAGACGAGGAAGTTGCCGTGGTACGGGTGCACGCGTCCGATGGAGTCGGGTCGGTCCGTCTCCAACGCGAAACTGTCGTTCCGCTTGACGATCTGCGGCACGGGCAGGTAGGGCTCGAGCACAGACGATACGGCCAGAGGGCCCGCACCCGGGCCACCTCCTCCGTGAGGTGTGGAGAAGGTCTTGTGGAGGTTGAAGTGGAAGATATCCGCCCCCATGTCCCCGGGTCGCGCGCGGCCGACAAACGCGTTCAGGTTCGCCCCATCGAAGTAGCAGAGCCCGCCCACGTCGTGCACGCGGTGCGTGATCTCGAGGATGTCCGGTTCGAAGAGGCCGAGCGTGTTGGGCACGGTGAGCATGATCCCGGCGACGTCCTCGCCGAGTGCCGCAGCCAACGCTTCGAGGTCGACGGTGCCGTGTGCGTTCGAAGGAAGTGAGACGACTTCGAGACCGACCATCGCCGCCGAGGCGGGGTTGGTCCCGTGCGCCGAGTCGGGCAGGAGCACCTTTGTGCGCCGTTCCATTTCCCCGATCGACTCGAAGTGGCGCTTCATGAGCAGCATGCCGGTGAGCTCCCCGTGGGCCCCCGCCGCAGGCTGCAGGGTGATTCCGGGCATACCGGCAACTCCCTTCAGGTGCTCAGCGAGTTCCCAGAGGATGCTCAGGGCTCCCTGCGTCTCCTCGTCAGGGAGCGCGGGGTGGAGCGCGGTCAACCCGGGCAGGCGTGCCGCGTCTTCGTTGAAGCGGGGGTTGTGCTTCATGGTGCAGCTCCCCAAGGGGTAGAACCCAGTGTCGACCCCATGGTTGAGCCTCGACAGCGACGTGTAATGGCGCACGAGCTCCGGCTGGGACACCTCCGGGAGCTTCGCACGACGCCGCCTGCGTAGCGCTTCGGGCACGTGCGAGAGCGCTCGCTCTGCATCCTCGGGCCGGGGCACCGTCACGCCGTGCCGCCCTTCGGCCCCCAGTTCGTAGATTGTCTCCATGATCAACACGCTCCTTCCAACGCCCTCACGAATCGGTCGAGTTCCTCGTCCGTGCGTCGTTCGGTGACGGCCACCAAGAAGGCGTCCTCGAGTCCGACGCGCGCCACGATCTGCGGCGGTAGCACGGCGATGCCTGCCTCTCGCAGGCGGCGAACCGCCTTCTCGGGATCATCGCAGCGCACGGGGAACTCGTTGAAGAAGGGGCCCGAGAGCGGAAGGTCGTAGCCAGGGATCGCGGCCACGCGCTCGGCGAGCTGGTGCGCCCGCTCGGCGCTCGTCAAGGCGACATCCCGCAGGCCGTCGGGCCCGAGAGCGGCCAGGTACACCGTCGCGGCGAGGGCGCAGAGGGCCGAGTTCGTGCAGATGTTTGACGTGGCCCGCTCTCGGCGGATGTGCTGCTCGCGCGTCTGGAAAGCCATGACATAACTTTCGTTTCCGTTCGCATCTACCGTCCGTCCGGCCAGCCTTCCCGGCATGCGGCGCAGGTGCGCCATGCGGGTGGCGAAGAGCCCCAGGAGCGGCCCACCGAACGAGAGCGGGCTCCCCAGCACCTGGCCCTCTCCGACCACGACGTCGGCGCCGAAAGCGCCCGGAGGCTCCAGGATGGCGAGCGCGATCGGGTTGGCGGAGACGATGAGAAATGCCTCGCCCAGCGACTCCTTAAGGCCCGAGAGATCCTCGAGAGTTCCAAGGAAGTTGGGCTGGGCGACCACCAGGGCGCATGTTCCCTCCGGCACGTGCTCGAGGCGGAGGCTCCCTTCCCGACCGTAAGGGACATCCACGATCTTCAGGCCGGCGCCCCAGCAGTAGGTGTCCAGCACGTCGCGGCACGCCGGGGCGAGCGAGCGGGGGACGAGCACCGTCCGTCCGCGGTTGGCCCGGTGGGCCATGAGCACAGCCTCGGCCAGCGCGGTGGCTCCGTCGTACATCGAGGCGTTCGCAACCTCCATCCCGGTGAGCTCACAGAGCATCGTCTGGTACTCGAACATCCAGGTGAGCGTCCCCTGGGACACCTCGGCCTGGTAAGGCGTGTAGGCGGTGAATAGCTCCCCGCGGGACAGGACGTGCCCCACGACGGACGGCACGTAGTGGTCGTAGAGCCCCCCGCCGAGGAACGGGATGAGCTTGGATCCCGAAGAAGAGGCCGCGAACTCCGCGAACCGCCTGGCGAGGGCCGTCTCGTCCTGCCCGGTCAGCCCGAGT
>PWTC01000125.1 GCA_003563005.1 Candidatus Acetothermia bacterium | reverse complement strand
CTTGCGCCGAGCAGCCTGCCCTGCGGAGTCCGGACCTTCCTCAAGGGCCGAAGCCCCTGCGGCTCCCTGGCCCGCTTCCCCACCTGGCGGCCCGCGTGTACCTGCATCGCGGGCACACCCACATTATACGGCCCAATGACTGGCCTCGCCTGAGCGGACGGATGCAGCGGGGACAGAGGAAGGCGCGCCAAGCGATCCCCGCGGCCAGAACCGCGGCCGCGCCCAGGGCGAACGGCCAGACAGGCGTCCTCCGCCGCGACGGGGCGGAGACGCCCGTCAAGCGTGCCCGCAGATCCTCCAGCAATCCGTCCAGCGCGCGCCCCGGCGAGGCACGGTTCGCCGTCCGCGCTGCCCCACTCAGCAGTTCCTCTAGCTCCCCCCTCGACACACGCTCGTGCACGTCAGGCCCCATCCGCGCTCGGACCTCCCAGATGTAACGGGCGTCGCGCAGGAACACGATGAGCAGTGCGTCTCGGCCCAGACCCCAGGCATCGAACACAGCGGACGCGTATCGATCCGGGTCACCATAAGGATCGTGCCAGCTGGCCAGGTAGACAAGGGTGATCCCCAAGGTCTTGAGTTGTTCCGCGTGGGCCGCCGCCGCCTCACGTTGGGTGCGATCGAGCGTCTGACCGTAGTCGTTGATCGTGCCGACCGGACGGGGAAGCTCTGCAGATCGAGCCAGCAGGCTCAGCGCGACCAACAGAGGAAGCGGGAGCAGTTTTCGCACGCCACCACCTCCTGCCCTTCGCGCACGCGCTCGATCGTGCTCTCCGAGAGGGCAAGCCTGCATCCACCGCAAGCCCCCGCCACCACGGTCACCAGTGGATCGCCGACCTGGGCTCGCAGACGCTCGTACTGCTCGAGCACGTGGCCCGGCACGTGGCCCGCGACTCCTTGGCGCTGGCGCTCCAGTTCCTGTGCCTCGGCCGCCAGCTCGGCGCGGCGCGCGGCCACCTTGGCCAGCTCACCGTCGATGCGCGCCAGTTGTGCCTCATGATCCTGGATGTCCTGCGCAAGCTTCGACCCGTCTTGCTCGGCTTGTTCCAGCATCGCGAGGGATTCCTCCGCCAGCCGATCCAGCCGCTGCGAGAGAAGCACGATCTGCTCGCGCAGGTTCTCCATCTCCTTGTAGGCGATGATGTCATGCTCAAGCTTCCAGCGGTAACCCCGGATGCGCTCGTCGAGTTGGTCGACCTCCGCCGCCCGCTGGGTCGACGCGTGACGCAGTTCATGGTGTTCCGACTTGCGGGCCTGCATGCGTTCGAGCTCCTGCGCGCGCCGCGTCTCCAACTGCCGACGCTCTGCATCGAGGTCAGAGAGCTTGCCCAGGGCCGTCCGCAACGCCGCATCGATCGTGCTCAACTCTCCCAGTCGTTCCAAGACGGGGACCCTCATGGGGTTCCCACCAGCAGACCACAGATGCGACCCCCACGCGAGCTACCTCCCCTGGGCACGACCCGGGGGAGGTAGCAACCTCGTTCGGCAAGGCCAACCTCGTAGGTGCATCGCACGATGACCGAGTGTAGCGACCACCAAGCTTGTCCTGCAAGCGCTTCGTCGGTTAGGCTCGTTCTATGTCGTCCAGAGCAGGAGCTCGAGCAACGATACTTGGTCTTGCCGGGTCGGCGCGCCGGGGTGGGAGTTCGGATGCACTCCTGGACGAGGCCTTGGCTGGTGCTCGGTCCACCGGCGTCGAGTCCGCTCTGCGGGTGATCACCGAACACGTTGTGCACCCATGCCGTGCCTGCGACGCGTGCCGGTCGACCGGGCGTTGCATCATCAAGGACGACACGGCTGACATCTACAGCGCCATCGAGATGGCCCAGGGGCTCGTGCTGGCCTCTCCAGTGTACTTCTCGGGCTTCCCGGCTCAGGTGAAGGCGCTGATCGACAGGGCTCAAGTTCACTACTGGCGCTGGGAGGCTGCAGGAAGATCACCAGGGACCCGTCCCGCCTTGCTGCTGTTGGTGGGAGCTCGCGACGACACGGCTCGTGTACTGCAGTGCGTACGCCGCACCCTGGGCGGCTGGCTCACCGTGCTCGGGTTCGCCCTGTGGGGGGCAATCGCCGTGCCCAATGTGGAGCGTGTCGGAGCGCTCCCGGATGAGTGGCTTCGTGAGGCTCGGCGCCTCGGGGGAGAACTGGCAGCGGGGAGCAGGCGGCGGCCCTCGGCCAACTCCGGCGGAGCCGCCGCGTGATCCTCAGGCCTTCTTCTCCTCGCGGTCCAAGTACTGCAGGATAGCCTCGACCACAAGGTAGTTGATCGAGCGATCCTTCTTGTCCGCCTGCTTTCGCAGCCGCTCCATCACCTTCTGGTCCGCCTTGCGCTGCGGAATGTAGATGGAGATCTTGTCCAAGACCTTGCGCGCCTCGCTTCCTCTCGGCATTCGTCTTCCCCCCTTAGGGACTGGATTGAGCTTGGGCAGCGGCCGGAGGCCTTGCCCATAGCACGGGCGCTATGTTACAGTTTCCCAAGGGGAGAGTCAATGGATGTGGGGCAGGTGGCCTTGGGGAGATGGGTACGTATTCTGCGTACACGTATGGGATTGCGCCAGCATGAGTTCGCTCGTGCCCTCCACGTCCACTGGACAACGGTCTCACGCTGGGAGCGGGGGGTCGCCCTCCCCCGCCCCGCACAGGTCGAGGCCGCAGCATCGCTCTACCTGGCTCATGTCAGCGATCCAGGCAGCTGGAGCAGGCAAGAGCCTGGTTCATTCCACAGAAACCTCCGCACGATGTGCATCATGGACACAGGCAGCCCACAACTCGGAACCTACCTGCGCGAGGGGGTGCGCAGTGGCAAGAAGCTCGTCGTCATCCACGAGGGCACGGCAGAAGGGCTCGATGCGCTGATCGAACTCACGGCCGGCACGTGGACCGGTGACCCGGCCTGCTTAACGGGCCAACTGTCGTTCATCCCCTCACAGGCCGTGTTCGCCCCGACCCGCGGTGCGCTGGATCCCAGCGACGTCCTCTCCCGTGGCTTGGTCCTGGAGACACGGGCACGAGACGCCGGTTTCAGCGCGGTCTGGTGGTTGGCGGACTTCCGACCTGTCCTCCCGCTCCTACGCTCCACCACGGAAATCCTGGCCCTCGAACACGCCATGGACGCCGCCATGCGCAGCCGTCGGGGGAGCCACGCGTTCGCGCTATTCCCCAGATCATCGCTGGACGAGCGGACACGTGCCTGCCTCCTCTGCCTCACCCCGCAGGTGGCCACGGAGCATGGTCTGATGGAGAATCCCTTCTACTCCGACCCCAACCTCTGCCTCGCCGTGAGGATGAGCCAGGGCAGTCACGAACCGGCAGAGGTCGGCTGCAGGGGCATCACATGAGCGAGCGGCTGACGTCACCGTCGGTGGTGCGCGCGGAGCTGGCTGCTCACGGCATCCAGCTCCAGAAGAACCTGGGACAACACTTTCTCGTCGACGACAACACGCTCCGTGCGATCGTCGCCGCGTGCGACGTGGCAGGAGGGACAGTGGTCGAGGTGGGTGCGGGCATCGGTACGCTGACCGTGGAACTCGCCCGGCGCGCCGAACGGCTGTTCGCCGTGGAGCTCGACCGGCGCCTCCTGCCGCCCCTGCGGGCACGCATGGCGGGTCATCCAAACTGCGAGATCCTCCATGCCGATGCACGTACGCTCACCCTGTCCTCGCTCGGCGACCGCCTCTCGCTCGTGGGGAACCTCCCGTACGGCATCACAAGCGACATCGCCCTCAAGGTTATTCGGGAGCGCCATGTGGTTGCCGAAGGGGTGTTCCTGGTCCAGAAGGAGGTGGGTGCACGGTGGGCCGCGCCGCCCGGGCCGGGTGCTTCACGACTCGGCGTCCACCTCCGCGCGTACTACGACCTTTGCATCCTCCGGCACGTGCCCCGAACCGTGTTCTACCCACCACCCGAGGTCGGGTCGGCACTGATCCGCCTGGTGCGCCGAGCGGAGCCGCGCATCGCATCGCCTGCGCAGGCATTCGAACGCGTGCTCGGCGCTGCGTTCGCGACGCGCAGGAAGACCCTGCGGCGATCGTTGCGCACCTTGGCCCCCGCCTCGGAGATCGACACGGCACTCAAGGCCGCTGGCATCGACGGGCAGCGCAGAGGTGAGACGCTCACGTTCGAGGAGCTGGACGCGCTCGCACAACGGCTTGGGCAAGAACGGCACCGCTGAGCTATCCGCCGTGACAGGCCCCACACATGGATGCGATGTCAGTTCGTCGGAAGCTCCAGATCCCATCGCCATCCGAGACTGAACCCGCCATCGTCGCTGCGCCAGCCCACGCTCAGCCCGAGATCGGGGTGAAGCTGGAACTCCACGTCGATGAGGACCCTCGTCAACGGAAAGCCGCTGTGGTCGGCCGCATACGCCGCGATGGCCCACGAAGAGCGGTCAAGCGTACGGCGGGCCGAAACGACGAGCGACTCGTGCACGCTGCCGTCGGGTGCAAGGCGGAAACCGGCGTTTCTGTACCAGCGAGGGCGAGGGAAGGGTGGTCTCACCAGGGCCAGTGTGCTCTCGACATCCACTCCCTCGGCTCCCCTCCAAGTCATGCTCACCCCCCACAGCTCTGTTCCCGAGAAGTGCATGAGAAGCCTCCCGCGCTCCTCTTCCCAGAGCCGCGGCACGATCGCCACGTCAGAGCTTCGGGCGCTCTGGGTGAACTGCGTCTCCGCATGGATGTCGAAGAACGGTCCGAACCCGATGGAGCCGAGGGATAGGCCCAGGACGAAGCTGTCGGGGGAGAGCTTCACTTCCGCGTCCATGCCGCCCGGAGGAACGGGGATCCCTGTGAGTTCGACCTCCAGGTGGCTCCAGGCGATGCCCCGCTGGACACTCGTGAAGCCCAGTTCCGTGAACAAGGTCGCCGGGCCGATCCCCCCTCGCCAGCGCAACGCGGCCTCCTCACGACGCAAGGGGAGGACGTACACACGTGCGTCCTCGAGAAAGAGCTCGTCCAGCTGCCAACCGGGCCCGACACGAGCGTCGAGGTACGCAGCGGCGGCAGGGGCGAGCGTCAGTTCACCTGCCTCGTCGAACCCGAGCGCCAAGCTGAAGCGATCCGTATACGTGCGCCCGTCAACCCGAATGACGCGCAGACCCCTGGCGACAGGGACGGACTTGACGGCCTCGGCCAGCCGAGCTGTAGGGATCCAGGCCTCCCGCTCACCGTCCCACATATATCCCTCGTGAAACGGAATCCAGTACGTGTCGCTTGGGTGGCGCGTTCGCTGCGCCAGGCGAAGCGAGAACCTCCCCCCTCCCGCTTCCAGATCGGTGCGGACCCAGGCATAGCGCGGTCCCTGCACCTCCCACACCACCTGAGGGTACGCGACGCCCTGCCAGGTTCGGGATAGGGATAGAGCAGCGCGAGGCGTCGGCGAGAACGCGGCCCTCCCCTCCACGGACAGAGGGCCGTAGGAGCGACGCGCAATGGCAAGGAGGTCATGCGCGCGGCCGTCTCTCAGGGTGAGCTCTCCCCGAAGGCGCCAGCTCGCCAGACTCCCCGTGGCCACGAACCTCGCGTGCGGCAGCCCCACCTCCGGCGTCACTTCGAGCTTGCCTTCCCACAAGATGGACACCTCGCACGCCGCCGGAGCTGCCATCAGGCAGATGCCGACAAGCCAAGCCCACCGCCGCATGACTCCTGATTCTAGCACCGACTTACAGGAGGAAGCTAGCGGCCATGTTAATCGCTCCTATTAGGTACAAGGGACTGCATACTTCATATAGGCATGCGCCCTCGCCCCAGGACGGCGTTCCGCAGTCCTCCACGCCTGTGGAAAAACCGCGCCCTGGATCTCCTATCTGGGAGGACACATGTCCACATGATCCGGAACAGGCTTGTGCTGAGGGACCCGCTATGGGGGGCCTAGGTTACCCACAGTTTCTCCACAGGGCAATGTGACGCGAGCTACGCCTCCCGCGGCGGCATCTGAGGCTAGGGCGCCCGTGATGGTACAGAGAGCCAGCTTCTGACCTTCTGCGCCCACGCATCCTGGGCATCGCGGTTGAGGCCGTGGTTCGTCTCCGCGTCGTAGTCCCGCTGGGTGCGCTCATGGCGCCGGGAGATCTCGTCCACGAGGACGCGAAGATCCCGCTGGAGCGCGTCCTTGGCCGCCTGGGCCGTGGTTCCTTGCCCCACGAGGGTGAGCGCCTTGTCGCGCAGCAGGCGCGCGTAGACCTCGGTGATGTCGAAGTGCAGCTGCTCGTGAGCCAAGAGCGCACTGTCCCGCCTGTGGGCAAGCGCCCAGGAGCGGCTCCGGTCGAGCAGCGCGGTGACCTGGAGCACCCCAGGGGAGAGGCGCGCTGACCACCGACCAGCCGCAGACGTCGCTTGAACCTCGCCAGCCAGCGTCAGTCGGGTGTGCACCTCGGCCGCCTGGCGTCTGTGCTCGGCATCGGCGGGCGCCACCCCCCGGAAATCGGACCAGGAAAGGGGTCGTGTGCTGCTCCAGGGAAGGTACTGAGCATCCACGCGCCAGAGTAGCGCGCCGCCCACCGCCCGCTGCTCCTGGCCCTGATGGGTGAAGTGCGTCAGCGTCACCGGCTCGTATCCGTGCACGAACACGGTCACCGCATCAATGCCCGAACCGGTGTCCGGAAGGCGCACCGCGCCGTCGTCACCCGTCGTACCCCTCAGATGGACAACGCCTGCGCGGCCCTCCATGCGGATCTCCACGTGTATCCAGGGGATGGGCTGAAGCGTCTCGGCGTCAAGCACGGGGATCACCAGGCCCGTGCCCAGCGCCGACGCGGCGACAGCCACGCACAGGCACAGGACCACGACCGCGCTATGCACAGGGCGCATGTGACGAGTGTAACCTTCAGCGGCGTCGAATCCAGCCATCAGCGAACCGCGAACCTGAGCTCGATCCATGCGCTGGACACCCCTCCTGCCTCCCCACCGACCCCTGTCGACACACTGAACACACCCATCCGCAACGAACTGCGCAGATCCCAAGAGGGGACAGCCCCGCTGCGGACCACCACGCGCCCCTGGACGCTCCCCCGTTCGCCTTGCCAGGCGACGGTCGCCGTCTGTCGCATGGGCGGCGAGGCGATGAGTGCGGCCAGACGCCATGTGCCTCGCGAAGCGGCGAACTCAACGGATGCACTGCTGGGGCCCGCTTCCGTGGCCGAGAGGAGCGCCGTGAGGCGCGTCTGCCCGTCGACCCCCAGTTCGAGTTCAGCGCGCACGCCGGTCCAGGGGAACGAGCCCTGCCCGCGCAGCTCCGCCCAGCCCCAGGCCCATGGAAGCCGTGCGGAGAGAGATCCCGCAGCGTACGGGCTCCACCGAGCCGGACTCCAGTGCAGCCTGCCTTCAAGGTCTCCCCTCACGTCGAGCATCCCCAGCTCCCGTCGTGCGTCGAAGGAGATCGAAGCGGCGCCGCTCAGTCCGCGCGTCGGCGCCCAGCCTGCGGAGATCATCGCCTCTCCCCACGCCCAGGGACGCCGCGCGGAGCCCGACAAGCTCTCGACGGAAAGCATGAGAAGATCCAGGTTCGCGTTCCCGCTGAGCTGGATGGCGCCTAGCTCTCCCGATCCACGGAGCCACCCGGAACACATGGTGCCCCGTGGATCCCACCGTGCCCGAAGGCCGACCTCCACGGCACATCCCGTCACCGCCACGGTCAGCAGCAAGAACAGCGCCCCGAGGCGTTTCACGCCGCCTCCTCGAGTGCCTCGGCGATCGCGGCGACCGCGCGCTTCACGTTGGGCGTGCGAAACGGAAGCGTCCCCCCATCGAGCTTCACCAGCGTCCCCTTCCTGGCGTGGGCCACAAGCACGAAGAACTGCTGCTGGAAACCCTCGTCCGTGGTGAACGTCCTCACAAGCGCGCTGGCGCCGTGATCAGCCGTATAGGCCTCGCGCACAGTGAACCCGCCGTGGGATGCGCGCTCCGAAAGGCCATCCAATCGCGTCACGGAGTCCCAGTCAACCCGTCCTTCGACACGCGCGTGCGGCATCTCCCCCCCTGCGATGCGGTGGACAGGGAGCGATCGCATGGCTCTGGCGGTCACCCGCCAGATGGGCCGCCCCTGCCTGCGCCACTTCAACTCATACCGCGTATCCGGCCCAGTGTCCAGGAGCGGCTCCGGACCTTCCACCTCGAAACACCCCGTCCGCTCCATCTCGGCGGCGGCCTCCTCGGCGTACGCGCGGACATCGGTCACCAATCGGACCTCCCCACCGGTTACCAGCACGGAGGATAGCGTCCCCACGAACGTCGCATCGAACAAGCGCCGGCCCGCGTGGCGCGCCTTGGGCCAGGGGCAGGGGAAGTGCACGTACACCGCCCAGGCCCCGCCATCGGGGACAAGTTCGCGGAGCCCGAATCGCCCGTCTACCAAACCCAGGCGCACGTGAGAGGCGCCCTGGCGGGCGAGCCTGTGCGCCGCCCGATCGACGCAGCTCAACGAGATCTCGAAACCCAGAAGGTTCCAGTCAGGTCGCTCCCGAGCAAGCGTGGCGATGAACTCGCCGTTGCCAAATCCCAACTCCACCGCGAGCGGCGCAACCCGGCCGAACACCTCGTCCCAATCCGCAGGGACCGACTCCCATAGCTCCGGATGGACGACGTGCTGCGCCAAGGCTGTGGACACCGCTCGCTCACTCCCCCGTAGGGCGCTCGAGAAAGATCGTCTGGGTCGGGTACGCAAACTCGATCCCTTCCTCCTGGAAGCGCTTGTACAGGAAGAGGTTGATCGCCTGCTGGATGTTGCGCCCCACGTTGAAATCAGGCACGGAGACGAAGTACACCGCCTCGAATCTGAGCGCGTAGTCCCCGTACTCCGAGAAGTGCGCCCGGTCGAACTCCGTCAGGTCTTGGGATTCGATAGCCTCACGCATGATGGCGGGAATCTTCTCCACGAGTTCGTACGGCGTCTGATACGTCACCCCGATGGAGAACGTCATGCGCCGGCGCTGCATACGCTTGAAGTTGCGCACGCGGCTGTTGAGCAGGTCGTTGTTGGAGAACACCAGCTGCTCGCCGGAGAGGCTCCGCACACGCGTCGTCTTGAGCCCGATGTGCTCGACCGACCCCATCAGGTCCCCCACGATGATGAAGTCCCCGATCACGAACGGCTTGTCCAGGACGATCGAAAGCGATGCAAACAGGTCGCGGAGTACGTTCTGCACCGCCAGCGCAACCGCGATACCCCCGATCCCGAGGCCTGCGATGAGCGAGGTCACCTTGATGCCCATCTGGTCGAGGGCCATGAGCACGACGATCGTCCACAGCGCGATGTTCCCCAGGAAGCCCAGCGCCCGTACGGTCGTGGCCGCAGCGGCGT
>PWTC01000092.1 GCA_003563005.1 Candidatus Acetothermia bacterium | reverse complement strand
GCGCGTCGACCATCACCCGGGCGATCTCACGCGTGCCGGAGGCGAACGGTGTGAACTCGAACGCCCCCATGGGGCCCGCCCACACTACGGAACCCGCCTGGGAGATCAGTTCCGCGAACGCTTGAACGGTCTCGGGCCCGATGTCGAGGCCCATATCGTCGGAAGAGAGCGCGTCCGCCTGGACGACGCGTGTCTCCACGTCCTCGCCGAGCTCAGCGGCCACAACGAAGTCACGAGGCAACGCGAGTTCCGTGCCTGCCTTGCGGGCCTTGTCCAGAAGCTCGCGCATCGTGTCCACGAGCTCTTCGTCGACAACGGAGCGTCCCACCTCGAGCCCCATGGCTTTGAGGAACGTGAACGCCACGCCCCCGCCTATCAGGAAACCATCCGCCTTGCCGAGGAGGTCGGTCAGCACACCAAGCTTGTCTTTGGCTTTCTTCCCCCCCACGATGATGTAGTAGGGGCGGCGTGGGTTGCCTCGCAGGACCTCCAGAGCACGCACCTCTTTCTCCACCAGAAGGCCGGCGAAGGCAGCCAGGTGCCGCGTGACCCCCACGGTCGAAGCATGCGCCCGGTGAGCTGTGCCAAAGGCGTCGTTGACGAACACTTCAAACGGCTCGGCAAGCGCCTGGGCGAACGTGGGATCGTTGGCCTCCTCCCCGGGATGGAATCGAACGTTTTCCAGCAACAACACATCGTCGTCCCGACGACGCACGTGTCTGTGCACCGCCTCGCCGACGCAGTCGTCCAGCTTGGTCACCCTGCGACCGAGGTGATCGCCCAAGACTTCGACGAGGGGGTCGAGGCGGTACGCCGGATCCGGAGCCCCTTTGGGCCGCCCCAGATGGGTACAGACGGCCACCCTCGCACCGCGCTCGAGCAGCGCGCTGAGGGTGGGGAGCACCGCCCGGACGCGTGTGTCATCGGCCACCTTGCCATCGGAGACCGGCACGTTGAAGTCGGCGCGAAGGAGAACCCTGCGCCCTTGCAGTTCAGCTTCGATCAGCTTCCTTAGTTGCATGGATATCACCGGCTGGCATTCTAGGAGTCCCTCCGGGCGGTCACAACTCTTGACCACGCTTCCAGAGGCGTCCATATGAGGTAGAATCCCCCTTGCGATGAACGACTCGACTCCGCTTTGGATCCTGGGGGCCATCGCTGCGGTCGCGCTGGCAGCCTGGCTCGTGGTGATGGGATGGCCATTGCTCCGGACGCTCAACCCCGACTCGCCACCTGCCCAGCTGCTGGCGCTCGTCGACGGGCTGGCGGCCGCCGAGGATCTCGTGGCGCATGTCGTCCTGGACGGAGGGGAGGGAACACCGGTTGAGGCGTTCGTCCGGTATGTAGCTGGTCCGGCTGCGCGCATCGACCTCGTGACCCCCGAAGTCCTTCAGGGAGAGGTGTACACCCTACGAGAGGTCACGGAGGGATGGCTCCTCGTGCACTACCGTCCCGGCGAGGCCACAGGGGTGGAGAGCCGTATGCAGATGCCCCGGTGGCTGGATCAGCTGCGGGATCTGGGCCGAATCCGGATGGGCATCCGCCTTGGGCACATCGCCGTGGCGTCACCGCGTGCTGGGGAACTTGTGGTGGAGGGACCGCTGGGTGACATCTCCCGTGCTGTCCTTCGCACGACACCGGACGATCCGCTGAAGATCAAGAGGATTGAGCTGTACACGCTCGTAGAAGGCGTAGAGCGCCAGATGATGGCGCTCGACGTCCTGGAGATCGCCTATAACGTAGGCTTGGAGTATCGCGAGGTGCTCGCCTTCCCCGAGTCTCCCAGGCGCTGGATCCGCTCCCCGGTCACTGCGCCCGGCGCTTGAACTCCGCCAGCTGAACCTCGTTGTCCACGAACTCCATGAAGCTCTCTTCGTCAGCGAACGGCGACTCAATTGCGGACTGATCGAACACGTCTTCGGCGATGTAGATCGGGCAGTGCATCCGGAGAGCCAACGCCACCGAGTCGGACGGTCGGGCGTCGATCTCCTTGATCTCCCCATCCCGCGTCCTCACGTGCAGCCGGGCGTAGAAGGTGCCCTCCTTCATCTCGGTGATCGTCACCTGTTCGATGCCGCCCCCAAGGCTCTCCAGGAGGCGCTTCATCAGATCGTGGGCCAAAGGCCGGGGGAACGCATGTCCCTGGAGCTCAAGCGCGATCGACATCGCCTCAGCCTCCCCGATCCAGATGGGCATCGCGCGCGACGAATGCCTATCCTTGAGGAGGATCACAGGCGAGTTGTTCATCGGGTCTACAAGCAGCGCCTTGACTTCTGCTTCCTTCATATCGGTCCCCTTTGGCTCATCCATGATGCCTCGATGGCATTATAGCGATGCGCCACACGGGTGTAAATGGTCTCCGTTACACTCGGCTCGGGAAAGGCTGGGTCCGCGCCGGGGGCTCCTCAGCCGTGCGAGAACCGCTCGCCTGAGGCCAGCAGCCGTTCGACCTCGGAAATAGCCTCCCGCAGCGTGTTCTCCGAGAGCCCCCCCAGCGGCGTGGGGACCTCGAGCGTCCTGGCCGGGATGCGAAGCGCGTCGAACTCGAACCCCTCTCGCGCCTTGAAGGCATGCTTACGCCGCAGGATGTCCTCCCCCAGCGCCATGAGGTCGTCCCAGTTTCGTTCCTTCTCCACCGCGGAGAGGCAGGCCACGCACGTGTCCGCATCGTAGAGGCCGCGGGCGAAGAAACAGACGACGAGCGACGACAACACCTGGCGCCGCGCCTCTTCGGTGAGAAGCGCACGGGCCAGTTCCTTGGGCGACCTGGACTGGCCGGCCTTCATGTCCTCCTGGTCGAAGGCATAGCCGGCGGAGTCAAGGTGTGAGTGCCGGGCGCCGGTCAGGTGCGTGAGATGCGCCCCGGGACCGGTGTGATAGCCGGGCATCTCCAGCCCGCCGAAGGCGAGTGCGTAGCTGTCTCCGCCATACTCAGCCGCCGCCGCATCCACTCCCTCCCCGAGCAGTGTGTACAGAGGGCCAGCTCGCCGGGCGATGCACTCGAGCATCGTCGCAT
Organism: Candidatus Acetothermia bacterium; assembly: GCA_003563005.1. Lineage (GTDB taxonomy): Bacteria > Bipolaricaulota > Bipolaricaulia > Bipolaricaulales > Bipolaricaulaceae > PWTC01. Next base: position 6,411 of record PWTC01000092.1, on the reverse strand, counting down.
ACACGCGTGCGTCACCCCACGCCGGGCGAAGGCCCCCTAACGCCTTCTCGTCGAGGAGTCCCCGCTCGAACGCTTCCGTGGCCCATGCCAGCGCCACTCCGGCGCTCATGGCGTCCAGCCCAAGGTGCTCCACCACGTCCAGAAGGCGAAGCGCGTCCTCAGGCTGCTCCACGCCGAGCATCGTGCCCAAGGCGTACAGAGGCTCGTAGTCGTAGGAGACGAAGGTGGTCTTGTAGAAGTAGGGCGCCTCCGGGTGCGGTTCGCGCAGCGCGGCAAGGTGGATGCACGCGGTGGGGCAGTGCGAACAGGCAAGCCTGCGGCCCAGATGCTCCCGCGCCAGGGCCTCCCCCTCCAGCGGAGGTTCCGTCCCGTATCCGGTAGCCTGCAGGTTGCGCACGGGGAGCGCACCCATGGCGCTGAGTGGCCCCAGGTTTTCGGGTGTCCCAAGCTCGTAGTACTTGCGCATGGCCGGCGAACGCACGGCCCGCGTGTAGAGGTCCCGGTACGTCCTTTGGTACGCACCGCGGTCGGCGACGGGGAGGTCTCCGTTCCCTGCGATCACGATCCCTTTGAGGTGCTTGCTCCCCATCACCGCACCCATGCCGAGCCTCCCGAAATGACGGTAGGTCTCCACGGTGACGCCCGCGTAGGTCACCAGGTTCTCCCCCGCCGGGCCGATGCGAAGCACGGTGCGGTGTCCCGCGCCGCCTTCCCGTTCGAGCATCACCCGCCCTGCGGTGAGCGAGGAGGACATGCCCCACAGCGTGCGCGCGTCGCGGAAGCGCACCCCGCCGGCGTCCACAGAAAGATAGACAGGCGTTGGGCTGCGATCCATGATCACCATCGCCCCGTAGCCGGCCAGCCGCAGGGCCATGGCCGACCGTCCGCCACAGTGGGATTCCCCTAGGTTCCCCGTGAGGGGGGACTTGAACATGGCCACCGTCTTGGAGGCGAGGGGATAGAGCGAGGTCAGTGGGCCCACGGCGAGCACGATCGGGTTCTCCGGGGCAAGAGGATCGCACCTTTCCGGACAGTGCTCGCGTAGAAGCTCGATGGCGACCCCGGCGCCGCCCAGGCTCTCGGAGTAGAGATCCGCGCGGTCCTCCACCCACGAGCGGTGGCGGGCCAGGTCCACGAACAGCACGCGGTGCAAGGCTCCAGGCATCCTACACCTCCTCGTGAGCCAGCACGCTGTGCGGGCAGTACTGCGCACAGAGGCCACAGTGCACGCAGATCACGGGCTTCCGCTCAACGGCGTCCCATTGCACCGCCCCGATCGCGCAGGCCTCCACACACATGCTGCAGCCGATGCACCGGTCAGCGTCCACCCGCACCCCGACCTCCACCTTGCGGATGGCCCCCACCGGACAGACCGCAAGGCACGGCGGGTCTTCGCACGCCCGGCACACCACCACCACGAACCCGCGCTCCATGCCCCCAACCGACCGAACCGCGATCGCCGACTTGGCGAGGCCCCCTCCGCCGAATCGCCGTGCGCAGGCGAAGGCGCACAACAGGCAGTCGACACACCGCTCTACGTCGACGACTCGGAGGCGCTTTCCCATCTCACACCAGTTCGCCCAGGAGCCTCAACCAGTCGAGCAGGAGTCGCGGCATGAGGAAATGGCGCCGCACATGAGCATGCCCGCTGTCCCCAAGTTCCGCCCGCAGATCGGGCTCCGACAGGAGGCGGATGACCCGGTCCGCCGCCGCAGCGTAATCTCCGGGCTCCACCAAGAAGCCCGTCTGACCATCCCAGATCTGAAGAGGGATGCCGCCGACATTCGTGGCCACAACCGGGGTCTTCTTCCACAGGGCCTCGGAAACGGTCAGCCCAAACCCCTCCCGCCGGGAGAGCTGCAGCACGACCGCGGCCTGCTTCTGGAGAGCGTTGACAAGCAGCTCGTCCGTCTGGGTGATGAAGTGCACGTCCTCGAGCTGACCGCTCTTGGTCACGATGTCCTCATAGATCTGCGGCCCTTCGGGGTCGTCCGTGGCCATGTTGCCGATCATCACGAGCTGGCAGTCCACCTGGCGACGCACCTCCTGGAACACGTTAAGCACGCCGAGTGGGTCCTTCCACTTGTCGAACCGCGACACTTGCACGATCAACGGTTTGTCCAGGTTGATTCCGTGCGAGAAGAGCTCCGCGTTCGCCTCCTCTACCGTGAGCGGGCGGTTGACTTCGCTGAGCGGATCGATCGCAGGTGGGATGAGGTGTGTCTGTATCGGGAGATCAGGCTTGCGAAAGCTCTCTGAGGAGAGGACGGCGGCGTCGTAACGCAGGATGAAGGGCTTGAGCATCGCCCACACGGGCTCGTGAGGGGTCGACAGGTCGATGTGGCATCGCCAGACCCACGGGACCTCCTTCTGCCGATAGCGAAGCATGGGCAAGGGTTGCGGGTCGTGGACCACGACGACATCGTGGCGGGAGATGGGGCTGTAACGAGCGAACTTCTCGTTCACGTACAGGTAGGCTTGCTTGTCGTGCTCGCTCAGCTCCACGACCTCACCCTGCAGGGCGTTGTGCAGCTTCTTCGTGACCTGGAAGAGCGCGGGATCTCCGTAGAGCAAGTTCCAGTCAGCGTTGATCCCCGCGTCGTTCATCAGCGGGACCAGGGCGTTGAGCATCCCCGCGACCCCGCCGCCGTGGAAGGTCGAGTTCACGTGCAGGAGGCGAAGCCCGTACAGGGGACGGGCGGCGCGCACGATGTCCGCCACCATCTCCTCGCCCACTTGCTCCACGTACCGTTCGATCCCAATGAGGTCCATATCGCTCCTTCTCGCCCCCCGGATCCTCCCCGTCGGAGCTGTAGACTCGATGCGCCAGGATGCCCAGCTGGAGAACTAGCTCACACCGCGAAGCCGAGGGTCGATGGCATCACGCAGTCCGTCGCCCAGCAGGTTGAACCCCAACACGCTCAGGAAGATGGCCAGACCCGGGAAGGCCGACACGTGAGGTGCTACACGCAGATACTCTCTTCCACGGCTGAGCATCGCACCCCACTCCGGCGTCGGCGCCTGGGCACCCAACCCCAAGAATCCCAGGCCTGCCGCGGTGAGGATCGCCGAGGCCGTGTACAGTGTGGCCAGAACGACCACCGGCCCCAAGACGTTCGGCAACACATGCCGCAGCAGAATACGGAAGTCCGAAGCCCCGAGTGCCCGTGCAGCTTGCACGTACTCCATATCGCGGAGAGACAACGTGGAGCCCCGCACCACACGTGTGTAAGCAGGAACAGTGGAGATGCCGATGACCATCATCGCGTTCCATAGCCCTGGGCCGATCATCGTCACCACCAGGATCACCAGGATGATCGGTGGGAAGGCCAGCAGGATGTCGATGGCCCGTTGCGTAATCAGATCCAGCTTCCCGCCGTAGAATCCGGAGAGCAATCCCCACGGCATTCCGATCGCCATTCCCACACCCACCGAAACGATGCCAATGGTGAGCGAGATGCGTGCACCGTGGATGACTCGGCTCAGGATGTCCCGTCCCAGTTCGTCCTGCCCGAGCCAGTGGTTCGAGCTGGGAGGTGTCAGTCGCTCGCGCATCGCCCGTTGCAGGGGGTCATGGGGGGCAAGCACCGGAGCGAGGATGCCCACCACAGCGAGCACGCTCACCATCATCAACCCCACCAAGGCCGAGCGGTTTCGGAGCAGGCCTTTGAAGGCGTGGTAGAAAGCTCCCCTGGATTGCTTGATCTTCGACTTCTTGCGCTCAGTCATAGCGTATCCTCGGGTCGACGACCGAGTAGGTGATATCCACCAACAGGTTCACCGCCGTGAACACCAGCGCGATCAAGAGCACCGCACCCTGCACCACAGGGTAGTCCCGGTTGTTGATCGAGTCGATCATCAGCCGACCTACCCCCGGCCAGGTGAACACGGTCTCGGTGAGCACAGACCCCCCCAGCAGCATACCGAACTGCAGGCCCGCCACGGTGATCACGGGGATCAGGGCGTTGCGCATGGCATGCCGCACGTTGACGACCGATTCCTTCAGGCCCTTGGCCCTTGCCGTGCGAACGTAGTCCTGCCGCATCACCTCCAGCATGCTCGAACGGGTCATGCGAGCGATCATCCCTGTGGACATCGCTCCCAACGTGATCGCTGGCAGCACCAAATGGCGAAGCGTGCCGCGCCCTCCCACAGGGAACCACCCAAGTTGAACGGAGAACACCCACATGGCCATCAGTCCAAACCAAAACACGGGTATCGAGATACCCAGCAACGCCCCCACCATGGTGCCGTAGTCGACAAGCGAGTACTGGCGCGTCGCCGACACCAGTCCGGCGAACAACCCAAACACAATGGCGATAACCATACTGGCGGAAGCCAACTCCAACGTCGCCGGGAAGCGAACCCCGATCTCGCGGCTCACGGTTCGTCGGGTCCGCACTGACTCACCGAGGTCTCCCTGGAAGAGACGAGCCATGTAGATGCCGTACTGGACGATGATGGGGCGGTCCAGGCCCAGTTGCTGCCGGATCCTCTCGACGACTTCCTGGGGTGCGGCCTCCCCAGCCATGATCAGGGCAGGGTCACCGGGCATCAGGCGCAGCGACAGAAAGACCAGTGTCACCACGCCGAACAACACCGGTATGGCCAGGAGCAGCCTCCGGACGATGTAACTGATCATGCTGGCCCCTTACAGGCACCGTGAACTCCGGCGGGCGCGCGGCGCCCGCCGGAGTTCCTTGCGGTGAACGAAGATCGTCTACCTCACCTCTCCAACCACGCCTTGTGTGCCTGGATGGTGAAGTTCGGGTGATAGACCAGACCACGAACGTTGCTCCGCACGCCAAAGCGGTTCTGCGTGAACAGGATGAACACCCATGGGGCATCTTCCCAGATCAGCTCGAGGGCTTCAGCGTAAAGCTGCTCGCGCTCCTCGGCAACCGGGGTGCGGCGGGCAGCGTCAAGAAGCTCGTCCACCCGCTCGTTGCGGTAGAACGACCGGTTGCTTCCACCCGGAGCCCACTGATCGCCGTGCAGAAGCGCGTAGAGCGCGTAGTCGGCGTCGCTGGTGACCGTGGTCCAACCGAGCATGTAGATGTCGACTTCGCTCTGATCGACGGGTCGGTTGGTGAACTCCAGGTACGAACCCCACTCCATGGAGATCAACCGCGCATCGATGCCGACTTCCGCCAGCTGCGCCTGGAGCACCTCAGCGCCTAGCTCACGCCAGCCCGGGTTGTAGCGAATCGTCGTGCTGAACCCGTCCGGATAGCCTGCCTCGGTGAGCAGTTCCCTCGCCTTCTCAGGATCGTAGGGGTACGGTCCGACCTTCGTGTAGCCGAACACGCCAGGAGCGATGACGGAGTCGGCGATCTCAGCGAAGCCACCGAACACGAAGTCAACGAACTCCTCCTTGTCAAGCGCGTAGTTCAGCGCCTGTCGCACCAACGGATCGGCCAGAGGTCCGCGCTGGCAGTTGATACCGATGTACTGGTGACCCAGGCTCGGCATGATCACTGCCACCGTATCCGGGTTCTCCTCGACGAGCGCCACGTCATCCACCGGGATGAGCGTGGTCGCCTCGATCTCTCCAGCGAGGAGCATCATGACGCGCGTCCCACCCTCGGGGATGGGCAGGAACACCAAGCGATCGAGGTAAGGCCCCTCTCCCCAGTAGTTGGGGTTCCGCTCGAGGACCAGACGGGTAGCCGGCGTCCACTCGACGTACTTGAACGGGCCCGTGCCCACGGGGTAGTCCACACCAGCCTCGACCGCAGTCGGGCTCAGGAGACCGGTGAAGCTGTGCGCAAGGTGCGAGAGCAGCGGAGCGAAGGGCTCATCGAGGTGAACACGGATCGTGTACTCGTCTACGATATCGATGTCTACGATCTGCGCAAGCAAGAAACCGAAGCTCGCCTCGTCGCGGAAGCGAATCAGGTTCCACTTGGCGGCCTCAGCGTTGAATGGCGTGCCGTCATGGAACTCGACACCCTGTCGCAAGAAGAACGTCCACACGAGCGAGTCGTCGCTGACTTCGTAGGACTCTGCCAGGAGATACTCAAGGACACCGTCCGGGTCCACACGGAACAGTGCCTCAGCTACGTGCATGAACACGTTCGCGGCCGGCGTGTCCGTCATCCCCAGCGGGTCAAGCGTCGAAGGATCGTACTCCATGGCGATCGTCAGGGATCCACCGTGCTGAGGCTCGGCGAACACCGCCAACGAGAACACAAACGAGAACGCAAGCATAAGTCCCAAGAATCTCTTCATTCTGTTCCTCCTTCACCAGAGGTGACATTCAGGCGCTGCCGACCACCGGAAACGCCCGCGCGATCCTACCACACTGGTCAGTCCGGTCGATCCCTCCCTGCCCGCGACAGGTATCAGAACCACACAGTCAAGGCATCGCGCAGCTTTCGGAGTCTACTGTCGTCGTGTTCACCGGTCAAG
>PWTC01000034.1 GCA_003563005.1 Candidatus Acetothermia bacterium | reverse complement strand
GGTTCCGGTGCCCGGAGGACTGCCAGGAAGCGTGCGCCCTCGGGCGCCTGAGGGATGAGGCTCTCGCCTTGGGCTACAAGGGCGTCTGCATAGCGCCGGGCGGCGCGTTGGCGCTCAGGTTCATCCGCGAGCAGGAACCTCGTGCCGTGGTGGCCATCGCCTGCCACAAAGAGCTGACCGAGGGAGCCGAGGCGGTCGGCGAGCTGGACGGCCCCGCCCCTTTGGTGGCCACACTTCCGCTCCTCGAGGACGGGTGCGTCGACACGGAGGTGGACCTTGAAGCGGCGCTCGCGCTCATCCGAGCATGCTGAGGCCCGCCGAGGGATGCGCCCTCAGCGGGCCCCGCGTGACTACGCCGGCCCCGCGCTGAGGAGCGCGTCGATCCTGTCGCGATCGAACCCGACCACGAACTCCCCGTCGATCTCCACCACGGGCACGCCCTGCTGCCCCGTGCGGCGAACCATGTCCATGGCCGCCGTGTGGTCGGCCGACACGTCGACCTCGCGATACGCGATCCCCTTCTCGGCCAGGTAGTTCTTGGCCACCTGACACCAAGGGCACGTCGGTGTGCTGTAGACGATCACGTCCTGTGCCATCCGGTACCTCCTTGCATAAGTCCCTCCACTACATCCTTGCCCACGATCTCCCCCAACCGATGCGTGAGCTCCACGCAACGTTCTCTTCCACGACGGGACCGCTGGATCAGCCCAGCCTCCTCCAACAGCCGAAGGTGGTACGAAACCCCCGGCGCCGAAAGCCCGACGGCGCGGGCTACGTCCCCACATGTCGAGCCACCCCCGGACAGGAGGAGCGTCACGATCCTTATCCGTTCAGGGTTTCCCAGGGCCGCATACGCCTTGGCCAGCTGCACGGCATCCTGCGCTTCCATGTTGTAAGTTTACCTGCCGTGGACAGGCAGTTCAAGAGTTGGCCATATATGGAAAGATGGAAGCATGTGCGCCGTGGGTGCTACACGCAGGAAGGGGAGGTCACATGAAGGTGAAGGTCGACTTGGTGCAAGCGATGCAGTTCATCGGGACCGGCCCGTCGGGCCACGCCGTCGTCATGGATGCCGCCCAGGAGGTCGGCGGAGAGGATACGGCGACGCGGCCGCTTGAGCTCATGCTGATCGCCCTTGGCGGGTGCACCGCCATGGACGTGGTCTCCATCTTGAGGAAGATGCGCACGCCGGCGCGCTCTCTGTCGGTCGAGATCCAGGCGGAGCGTGCAGGTGAACACCCCAAGGCCGTGCGATCCGCCCATCTGGAGTACAAAGCGGAAGGCGTCCCGCAGGACAATCTCGACAAGGCCGTCTCCCTGTCGCACGAACGGTACTGCTCCGTGTCACACTCGCTCTCCTGCACGATCAGCTGGAAAGCGGCCGCGCTACCCTAGCGATTCCATCAGTCGATCCAGCTCGATGCCCTCCTTAACCAGGTCGTCCACAAGCACGAGCTGGGCCCCGCTGAGCGGCGCTCGGCCGACCAGCCGCTCTGCCGCTTCGGCCACCGTCATCGTGTCCTGCGCGGCCAAAAGCACGGAGACCCCGCGCTCCACCGCCTCGGTGAGCACCGCCTGCTCAGGTCTCAGGGCGCCCGTGAGGATCAGCGCGCGCACGCGCGGCACCGCGAGCGCCGCCGTCTGGATGTCCGTGCGGTCACCTCCCGTGACCAGGGCCAGCTGCCCGGGAATCCGTCGTAAGTGGCGCAGTGCGGTCTCACCGCGCATCGCCCCCACAAGGAATCGCTCGACTTCAGCGTCCAGATTCCCCGTCACCGCAAGCTCTCCACCGAGAGCCTCCACGATGTAACCCACGCGCACCGCGCGCAACCTTCGCTCGAACGGGACGACCCCTACGACGGGGATGCCCTTGCTCTCGAGGAACGGCGCGACATAGCCGCGTACTTCCTCGAGTTCCGTGTCCATGGACACCTCGTTGAGCACAACGCCCACGAGCGGTCGATCAGGGGACACCAGCCGAGAAGCGACGAGCACCTGATCCACCGTGACTTCGCCTCTGTACCGGGCCACCAGCACCATGGGAGCCTCAAGGCGCTTGGCGATCGCGGTGTCCCAAAGACCGCTGAGAAGTCCGCGTCCCAGCCACTCGCGTCCCTCCAGAAGGGTCAGATCTACGTCGGACTTGTGCAGCGCCTCGATCCGCTCCCACGCGCCCGCTGGGGGCGTCCAGTAGCGGGGCAGTTCTCCCCCGACCATTCCGAGGAGTTCCTCGGGATCAGGGCAATCCAACGCTGCACCCACGACTTCCCCGTCGCGGTCGAAGGGCCGCCCATGCCGGTAGACGTTCACCCTACCCACAGGCTTGCGGTAAGCGACAGTCAAGCCTCGGCCCATAAGCGCCCTGGCCAACCCGACTGCGAGGAATGTCTTGCCCGCCTTCTCCTCGACCGCTGCGATGTACAGCTTGCTCATCTGCCCTCCCCGTCCACCGTCAACCGCAGGTCGACCGCCACCACCCGGTCTGGGTAACAGATGACCGGGTTGGCCTCGAGCTCCAGCAGCTGCGGGAAATCCATCGCCAACCTGGAGATTCGCTCGATCACCTCAGTCAAAGCACCGAGGTCGATGCTCCCTTGCCCGCGTACGCCGCGCAAGATCGGGTACCCACGCACGCGCCGCACCAGATCCTCGGCGTCGGCCTGGGAGAGCGGGGCTACCGCAAACGCGACATCCCCCATGACTTCGACGTGGACACCTCCCAAGCCGAACATGATCAGCGGGCCGAAGGTCGGATCGCGCACCATACCCACGATGACTTCCCGTCCCGGAGGGAGGTGCTCCTGCACAAGGATCCCGTCGAGCGCAGCATCCGGGAACCTCGCACGGATCATGCGGTGCATGTCCCAGGCGGTCTGCTCAACATCACGCGCACGAACCCCCATTCGGACGCCGCCCACGTCCGTCTTGTGGGTCAGGTGCTCGGAGACGACCTTCAGCACAACCTCATCCCCGAGCGTTGCGGCGAGGGTCCCCGCCTCGTCCGGCGTACGTACCATCCCCCCCCGCGCGGTAGGTATGCCGTAGGCCTCTAGCATGGGCATGGCCTCTACCCCTAACCGCAGGCGATCGCGTGCCAATGCCTTGCCCAGAAGCTCAGACACAGCCATGCGGTTCACCTCGAGATCCCTTGGCGACTGCCACTCGGTCTCACAGATCTCCGCGTAGCGGGCCATCCCCCGCAGCGCCCGCACGGCCCGCGCAGGGTCGAAACTCGAGGGAATCCCCGCCTCCCGCAGGATATCCTCCGCTTCCTCTCCCAGCTCCCCCACCATGAAGCTGCAGGTGACAGGCTTGCGGTGCTGAGCGCTCTCCTCGGCGAGAATCTTGGCCAGCTCTGGATAGGTGAGGATCGAGATCGGAGCGGAGAGCGCCACGACCATGTCCACGTTGGCGTCGCTCATCACCAGCCGCACCGCATCTCTGTACCTGTCCGCGCGCGCGTCCCCGAGGATGTCCACCGGGTTGTAGATGTTGGCCGCCGGGGGCATGCGCTCGGCCAGGGCCCGTGCCGTGGGTTCGGTGAACCTGGCCACCTCGAGCTCTTCGAATTCGACGGCGTCGGTGGCCATGACGCCAGGGCCTCCAGCGTTGGTCACGATGCCCACACGTCTACCTCTGGGCAGCGGTTGTCTGGCGAGCAGGTACGCGAAATCGAATAGCTCCTCCACGTTCTGGGCGCGCAGCACGCCCGACTGCCGAAAGGCCGCCTCGTAAGCGCTGTCCGAGCCAGCCAGCGTCCCCGTGTGTGAGGAGACCGCCCGGGCGCCGGCCTCCGCTCGACCCGACTTGATGACCACAATGGGAGTTTCCCTCGACACGCTGCGGGCGGTGCGGATGAACCGCTCCCCGTGCTCCACCCCTTCCAGGTAAGCTGCGATGACACGGGTGCGTGGGTCGACGGCGAAAGCTTCGAGGAAGTCCTCCTCGCTGAGCACAGCCTTGTTCCCCAGGGAGATGAAGTGCGAGAACCCCACGTGTGCCTTCCATGCCCAGTCCAACACCGCTGTGCAGAACGCTCCAGACTGCGAAATGAACGCAATCTCGCCCGGCCGTGCGCCGCGGGGGGCGAACGTGGCGTTCAGGCCGACTTGCGTCGAGATGAGCCCCAGGCAGTTCGGCCCCAGCATGTTGATCCCGTGGCGGTCGGCCACGGCGGCCAACGCGCGTTCGCGCGCGGCGCCTTCGGCCCCCATCTCCTTGAAACCCGCCGAGATGACGATCGCATTGTGGATGCCCCTCTGTCCACATGCCTCGAGCGCCTCCTCCACAGTGGGCGCCGGGATGACAAGCACAGCCAGGTCCACCGCCTCCGGCAAGTCGGCGATCGACGGAACGCAAGGACGGCCGAGCAGCTCAGTATGGCCGGGGTTGACCGCGTACACGGGTCCGTCGAAGGAGGACACGACGTTGTCAAACAGGACCTGTCCGATCTTTCCAGGGGATCCCGAGGCGCCGGCCACCGCAACGGACTTCGGGAACAGGAGGCCGCTCAGGTCGCCGGACATGGTGGTTGAGGCTACCTCCTCCACCGGCCCTCCACAACCTGTACACGCCCCGTCGATATCCCTGCGGGACACTACACCATGTGGTTGTGAACAACGCGAGAGCCCAACCGCCAGAACCGCCCACCCAACGAGGCACGGGGAGTCGAGGGGCCCACCCTCGACTCCCCGTGCGCAACAGGGTAGCCTCATGTACGTGAAGACCATCCTCATCGTGGAAGACGAGCAGAAGATCGCCCGCATGGTCCAGGCATACCTGGCAAGAGATGGGTATCGCGTCGAGGTCGCGTTCGATGGAGACCAAGGGTGGGTCCAGTTCGGGACTCTGGAGCCGGATCTTGTCGTCCTCGACCTCATGCTCCCTCGCCTGTCGGGCCTAGAGCTTGCCCGGCGGATCCGTCAGTCATCGAACGTGCCCATCATCATGCTCACCGCGAGGGCCGAAGAGGCGGATCGAGTGGCAGGCCTGGAGATGGGAGCCGACGACTACGTAGTCAAGCCCTTCAGCCTGCGGGAGCTGGCCGCGCGCGTGCGTGCCGTGCTTCGACGCGTCGACGCCGAGCCTCCCGATGAAACGGTGCGTTGTGGTCCCCTAGAAGTAGATCTCGCGGCGCGCGAGGTCAGGATGAACGGTAGCTTGGTCGAGCTGACTCCGACGGAGTTCGACCTCCTCGCTTACATGGTGAACCACCCAGGCCGCGCGCTCAGCCGGCGCGAGCTGCTGGAGGCCATTGAGGGTAGGTCCTACGCCTCGCTCGCTCGCACCATCGACTCCCATATGAAGAACCTCCGACACAAGATCGAACCGGATCCGCGGGAGCCCGCATTCATCCTGACGGTCCAGGGGGTGGGGTACAAGTTCCGACGGGGAGGTGAGCCCGCATGTCCTTCCGTTGGCGCCTGATCGGCGCGCTCGTGCTGACGGCGCTGTGCGCTGCTGTGGGCACGTACCTCCTGGCCTCGAGGACCATCGCCGATCGGTTCGACGCGTTCCGCGTGCAGATGCGCCAGGCAGACACCCAGGACATGGCACGTCTGCTCGGCCAGTACTGGGAGGCACGGGGCAGTTGGGAAGGAGTGGACCAGTACTTCCGCGCCCGCCTCACCGTCTGGGTCCAGGGGCAGGTCGTGTACCAAGAGTCGCGGTTGGGCGAATACATGCTCGTGGACAACGAGGGCCGCGTCGTGGCCTGCGGCTATGAACCCTTCCTCGGTCACCATCTGGCCATGGACGACAGCTTGCGGGAGCGCACCCAGCGCTACGGCCATCCCGTCATGGCAGGGGGAGAGCGGGTGGGCACTCTCGTCCCGCTGGACACGGTAGACCACAGCCCTCTCGAGATGGACTTCCTTGCATCGGTGCGCAGGGCGACCCTCATCGGTGGCGCCATCGCCCTCGCCGTGGCGGCCGTGCTGGGAACCCTGCTGGCCACGCAGCTCTCAGCGCCCTTGCGTAGACTCATGCTGGCCACGGACCGGATCGCACGGGGAGACTTGGCCCACCGCGTCGCCCTTCGCTCACGCGACGAGATCGGACGCCTCGCGCGCGCGATGAACCGCATGGTCGAAGCGTTGCAGCGTTCCGAGAACGCGCGACGGAGGCTGCTCACCGATGTGGCACATGAACTCCGTACCCCACTCACCGTCATCCAGGGCAATCTCGAGGCGATGCTGGACGGCGTGTTCCCCGTCACGCCGGACAACCTGTCGCCTGTGTACGAGGAGACCCTGCACCTGGGAGGGCTGATCGAGGACCTGCGCGATCTCACCCTCGCCGAGTCCGGGAAATTGGCGCTCAACCTCGAGGCTATCGACCTGGGTCCCGTGGCGGAGAACGCCTGCGAGGCCCTCAGGCCGACCGCCGCCGAACAGGGTATCCGCCTGGATGTCACCGCTGAGCAGGACCTCTGGGTTCGGGCGGACCGCCGGCGTGTGCGGCAGGTGTTGGGCAACGTGCTATCCAACGCGCTTCGGTTCTCACCCGAGGGGTCCACCGTGTCCGTACAGGTGCGGCACGCGGGTGATGAAGTGCTGATGAGCATCAGCGATCAGGGACCAGGCATTCCCCATGATGAGATCGACCAGGTCTTCGAACGCTTCTACAAGGGAGATGCCGCGCGTTCCGGGCACGGAACGGGGCTTGGCCTGGCGATCGCCAGGGAGATCGTGGCGGCACACGACGGCCGGATCTGGGTCGAGTCCAGTCCCGGTCGAGGCGCCGCGTTCCACATCGCGCTACCCACAGTTGCCGCACCTGCAGAGCCTCTGTAGAATAGGACTTCACTATGGGGCAGACCGGCATGTTCCACAACCCGACCCTGGGGCCGATGACCTATGACCAGGTGCTGGACCAGGTCATCGACATGCTCCATGCAAAGCCCGAGGAGAAGTACGAGCTGATCGTGGGCACGGATTCACAAGCCTACCACGATCTGGCGGAGTACGTCTCGGCCATCGTCGTGCACCGCATCGGCAAAGGCGGTCGCTACTTCTGGCAGCGGGTACGGGAGCGCAAGCCTATGAGCCTGCGCGAGCGCATCTGGCGGGAGGCGTGGCTGTCCTACGAGATGGCACAGAGACTGATCCAGAGCCTGCAGGAGCGCGAGGTGCTCGGATACAGCCTGGAGATCCATGTGGATGTCGGACGCAACGGGCACACACGCAACCTGGTCGAGGAAGTCGTGGGGATGATCATTGGGAGCGGCTTCCATGTGAAGACGAAGCCGGAGGCGTATGCGGCTTCTACCGTGGCTGACAAACACACGTGAGGATAAGGGGACAGGCTACTTTTCCAAAGGAAAAGTAGCCTGTCCCCCTTTTCTGCGTTGCCCTTACGGGGGGGGTTCGCTCCGCATGGACGGAGAGAGCCTGGTAAGCGAAGCCGGCCGCAGGTATCGCGTCGTCGACGGCGTGCCTTGGCTGCTCGACGAGGCCCGTGTGGCCACGGTGGACCGCGCCCTGCAGCGACAGTATACGGAGCGCGACGCCGCGCGGTACGACCGTCAGTTGCGACTCGGGAGCCTGGCGATCGGCTGCTGGGAACCAAGGCAGCGGCGCCGCATGGTGGGCTTGCTGGAGCTCAAGCCAGGTGCACGCGTGCTCGAGGTGTCGGTGGGGACAGGTGCGAACCTTCCCTTCCTCGCCGACAAGGTGGGAACATCTGGTCACATCATGGCCCTGGATCTCTCATGGGCCATGATGGGCGTGGCCAAAGCACGCGCCGCTCGGCTTCCCACACCGGTGGACCTTGTGCGAGGGGATGCAGTGACACTGCCGTTCGCCAGCGACAGCTTCGATGCCGTCCTTCATTTCGGGGGGCTCAACCTGTTCGGCGATCGCACACAAGCGCTGGCAGAGATGGTTCGGGTCGCGAGGCCCGGCGCGATCGTCGTTGCCGGCGACGAAGGGCTTTCCGAAGCACGCAGGAGGACCTGGCTCGGGCGAAAGCTGCTCTCCATGAACTCGCTGTTTGTGTTCCGTCCCCCGTTCGACAAGATCCCCTGGGACGGGATCGAGGGTTTCGAGCTTCACTGGGCCTGGAGAGAGGCGTTCTACCTCCTCAGGTTCCGCGTGAGGGGAGAGACACCCCGGCCTTCCCAGGAAGACAAGCTGCGGCAGCGCATCGCAGAGCGTGAGGAGGAAGCGGCGGCTGGGGGAGGCCCCGAGGGCGCGAGGCGCTAGCGACGGCCGTTGAACCGAGCGGCGGCCTCCCGCCAGGCGGCGGCTTCCGCTCCCTGCGGCTCCCATCTTGCGTGCCAGTCGGTCTTGCGATGGTACTCCTCGAGCCGCCAGGCGAGGACATCGAGATGCACGTGCGCTGTCCGACCCACGAGTTCGCGCTCTGCCTGCCCCGCACGACCCCATACGAGGGGGAGATGATGCAGGCACACCCCTCCGCTCCTCGCATAGGCCGAACGGCACGGGTCGTCCCCCAAGGAGCGCACGATCAGGTCCGCCCAGCGGTCGCAGGCACGGTCGAGGGCGCGACACAAGGGGCATCGGTATCTGCGCAGCAGTTGTTCCTGAAGTCTGCGGTGGCGCCAGGCTCGATCGGCCCACCTCTCCCGCACTGCCCCCAGTTGATCCAGCCGCGCAGTCCAGTACGCCTGAAGCGTCTCGGCCAGAAGCGCTGAACCAGGTTCGCCGGACACCTCGACCACAGCCCAACCGTGCTCCGCGCACAGCCATGCCGCTCTGTCTAGCTCGGTCCCGCCAGCGATCGCCTCCCCCAGCCAAGCCGTGTAGGCGAGGCCTGTAGCCCGCTCTGCACGGCAGAGGGGGCACCCCTGCGCGAGAAGCTCTGTCCTGAAGCCCTCCAACGAGGCACGCTCGGCCAATCGCCTCAGTTCCGCGAAGGGGTCCTCCGCTGTGGCGGGTCGTTCCCCTCCCTCAGGTCGCCCCCATATCCACTCCAAGACTCCCCTCGGGTTCCCCGCCCCCTGGGCGAGCTCTGCGGACAACAACTGGGCTGCGCGCCGCACGCCCGCGGGGCTCGCGGGGGACTGCTCGGAGAGGTGACGAAGACAGACCGGAGCGGACACCTTCGCCGCGCCCTCCTCATGACAACGGCAGATCTGCCGGCGGACCCACAGACCGAACGTGCGGTGGCGGTGCCGGGCCATGTCCGCACACACCGGACAGGGCGCCGCATGCCCATGTACGGGCGAGCGTCCGCGCCTTCCCAGCCCATGCGCTGCCCGCGCGCACTCCGCCGCGGCCGACCGCGCAAGGTAGGCATACACGTACGTGAGCGTGGAGGCCCCCGCACGCCGGGCGAACGTCGTCGCGTGGTGAGAACAGAAGCCCCAGGCCGCGACCAACCTGCGGCGCGTCTCGGGGGAGAGGTAGTTCTCAGCGAGAAACCAGGCGAAGAAACGCTCCTGGGCAACGCTATCGGCTGTGCAGAGTGGGCAGCCGCGGTC
>PWTC01000114.1 GCA_003563005.1 Candidatus Acetothermia bacterium | reverse complement strand
GAAGGGGTCCCGTTCGTGCGCCACAACGGGGAGGACCACCCGGTCTCGCTCTCGCACACGAAGGAGCTGGCGATCGCGGTGATCGCCTGGGACCCTAGCGCTCGGACTCCTTAGGCTCTTCCGGTTCTTCGGGCTCCTCAGGCTCGTCGAGTTCCTCGAGTTCTTCTTCTTCGGCTTCTTCGAGTTCCTCAGGCGCCTCGGGCTCTTCAGGCTCTTCTTCGAGCTCGTCGAGTTCCTCGAGATCCTCGGGTTCTTCAGGAGTCTCGGGCTTCTCGGGTGCTTCCGGCTCCTGAGGCTCCGGTGCCAATGTCTCCTCGAGGACCTCTTCCGCTTCGTGCTTCTCCGAGGCCGCTGCCTGCGGCTCCTCGGCCGGAACGGGCTCGTCAGGTGCCTCTCCGGTGACGGGAACCTCGGTGACGGGTGCCCCTGAGCCCTGCAGTCCTTGAAGCTGTTCGCGCAAGGTGATGATCTCGCGGCCGGGCTGCTGGGACATGAACCTGTGCTGCTCCTCGGCTTCGGCTGCCTCGTGCAGCTTGCGCAAGGACAGGCGCACCTGACGCTTGGCCTCGTTGATGCCGATGATCTTGGCCGAGACCGGCTGGTCGATTTCCAGGACCTCTGCGGGGCTCCCGATGCGATCCTCGGAGATCTCCGAGACGTGCACCAGCCCTTCCACCGAGGGCGTGATCCGGACGAACGCGCCGAAGTCCTTAAGCTGCGATACAGTGCCCTCGATGATCGAGCCCACGGAATACTGCTCCAGGAACTCCTCCCAGGGGTCGCGTTCGAGTGCCTTCAGCGACAGGCTGATGCGCCGCTCCTCGGCGTCCACCTTGAGGACGATGGCACGCAGCGTCTGCGCTTCCTGCAGCATCTCTTGCGGGTGGACGATGCGCTGCCAAGAGAGCTCCGAGACGTGGATCAGTCCCTCGACGCCCTCCTCGAGCTCTACGAACGCACCGAAATCGGTGATCTTGGTGACGCGGCCCTCGACAAGCGCCCCGCGTGGGTACCGGTGAGAGACGTCATCCCATGGATCGGGTTGGGCGCGACGGAGCGACAGGCTGATCCGCTTGCGCGGCTCGTCGACAGAGAGGACCACCACTTCGACTTGGTCTCCCTCGGATACGACCTCTTGGGGGTGCCTCGGGAATCCCCAAGATAGCTCGGATACATGCGCAAGTCCTTCGATGTCCTCTTCTAGTTCTACGAAGGCTCCGAAGTCCGTCACGGACACCACGGCCCCCTGCACGTGGGTTCCCGGGGGGTAACGATCGGCGATGCCCTCCCATGGATCGGAGCGCAGGCGCTTGATGGACAGCGAGATCCGCTCCTGGGAGGGATCCGCATCCAGGACCATCACCTGGACCGGCTGGCCCGGTTTGAACTTGTCCGGTGGCGGGACGGGCACGTCCTTCCAACAGAGCTCCGTGCGGTGCACGAGGCCGTCGAAACCGCCGATGTCCACGAACACGCCGAAGTCAACGATGCTCTTGACCTTGCCGTCGAGGACCTTGCCGGGGGTAAGGGTGTTGAACAGTTCTGCCTTCTGCTCCTGCTCTTGGTCTTTGAGGAGCTCCTTGCGCGATACGACGATATTGCGATCCCGACGTGAGAACTCGATGATCTTGACCTCGACTTCACGGCCCTTCAGCCGTTCCATCTTGGTCGGCATGCCCTTCCCCAGATGTGAACCGGGGAGGAATGCCTTGATACCATGCAAGTTGACATGGTAGCCGGATCCGCGCACCTCTTCGAGAATCGTCCCGGTGACGGGGGTTCCGCTTCGTGAGGCCTTCTCCAGGTCCTTAAAACGCTTGGCGTAATAGGCCTGTCGCTCGGAGATGAAGACGTTGCCGTTTTCCTCATCGATGTAGGTGACCAGGACTTCGATGTCCTCGCCGAGCTTGGCTTCCTCACGGAACGGAGCTAGTTCAGCCTTCGGCAGCAGAGCTTCCGATTTGTACCCGATATCGACCAGGACTTCGTTTTCCGTCATCTGGACGATCGTACCCTGAACTGTATCCCCGCGGCTGAAGAGACGAACGTCGCTCTCGTCGAGTGCGTCCTCCATCTTAATCCGGTCCGGCATGTCCAACCACCCCTTGTGTTTTCCCCATGAGGGCCCGCACCGACGCACACACACGTGAACCCCGGCGGGTTTTCTTTCCGCGATCATACTATCCGTTGGCAGCGCTCTCAACTGAAGCGCGCAGGGTGTTCCGCCAGCGTCATGCGCGGCGCACCGAGCAGGCCAGGGGGATGCCGGTGGTGCCCTCAGTCTCTGTTGATCAGTTCTTCGAAACGGACGATGTCCGCGCGGATCACGTCCAGACTGGAGCGCCAGAAGTCCGGCGAGCGCAGGTCGATCCCGAACCGGCCTGCGAGCGTCGCCGCGTCGTACATGCCGGTGGATGCCAGCAGATCGTCGTAGCCGGACACGAACGCTCGGGGGTCCTCTCTGTAGCGGGCGAAGAGTCCCAGTCCGAAGAGGAGTCCGAACATGTAGGGATAGTTGTAGAACGACATCCCGTAGTAATGGGGCTTGGCCGCCCACATGAACGGATGCAGCACCGACGTGTCCAGGCCGTCGCCGTAGGTAGCCCGTTGCGCGTCGAGCATGAGCTCGCACAGTTCGTCAGCGGACAGCTCACGCTCCTCACGGCGCTCGCAGACGCTGCTTTCAAACAGGAACCGACTGGTAATGTCGACCACCACCTGGCAGGCCCCTTGGAGCGACTCTTCGAGGATCACGCGTTGGTCCTCATCGCCGGCCTTCTCGAGTGCGGCCTGGGTCACGAGCGTCTCGCAGAAGATGCTGGCCGTCTCGGCGAGGGTCATGGGCGTATGGCGCTGGAGCATCGTACGCTCGGCCAGGCACAGGTTGTGGTATGCGTGGCCGAGTTCGTGAGCCAAGGTGCTCACCGCGGAGAAGCTCGGCGTGTAGTTGGTGAGCACGCGCGACTCGTCGCTGCGGATGGACATGCACCACGCTCCTCCGCGCTTACCCACGCGTGGCTCGGCGTCGATCCAGCGCTCGCGGAAGGCCCGCTCGGCGAGGCTGCGCATGCGAGGCGAGAAGGTCCCGAACTGCTCGACGATGAACGCCTCAGCCTCACGGAACGGCCAGGCGCGCCCGCCGGCCACAGGGGCGAAGAGGTCATACCAAGTGAGTGCGGGAAGGCTAAGCAGTCGTGCCTTCGCCTTCAGGTAGCGGCGAAGATCCGGGAACGCATCCTGCGCCGCGCTCAGCATCGCGTCCAGCGTCGCACGATCGATGGCACTGGCAAACAGCGCCGCATCGAGCGGCGCCTCCCAGCGCCTCCGCCGGGTCAGCAGGTTGTTCGCTCCCTTGATGCTGTTGAGCGCGGCTGCCAGTGGCAGTGCGTGCTCACGCCAGGCGTCGATCTCTGCCTCGTAGGCGCGGCGGCGCACATCGCGGTCCTCATCGTAGGCGAGGTTGCGCACTGCGGTCATGGGTAGCTCCCGAACCTGGCCTTCGACTTCCAGGTTGACCGTGATGAGGGAAGTCAGATCCGAGTGGAGCTTGTTCCATGCGTGGCTCCCCGTGGGGTGGAGCTCGGCGGCGAGCTCTTCCTCCCCGGGGGGCATCAGGTGTTCGGCTTCGACGAGGGCACGGTGCAGTGCATAGGTATGTGCGCGTGCCACAGGCGATCTCGCAAGCAGCTGTTCGATATCCAGCGAGCCGATCCAGGAGGTGAGACGTGTCAAGAGGACGCCCAGACGCACTGAAGAAGGCTGCAGGGCACTCAGTTTGGCCTGGGCCAGGGCGTCGCGCGCGTCCGTGCCTACGATGGCCCGGATGTACTGACTGACCGTGCGCATCTCATCGAGCACGCGGTTCACCTCGCCCACGACCGTTTCGAACGACCGCACCGTGGCTTCGTCGATCTCGAGCGCCTCGCGCTTGGAGACGCCGCTTCGGTCGAACAGTACGGTGAGGCGTTCGACATCCCCCACCACGCTGCGGAAGGCATGCTCGAACTCCGGGGAGTCGAGTCCGGGGTAGACCGTTGTCATGTCCCAGTGGGGGAGTCTTCCGTGTGCATCGGATGCCATCGTCCCTCCTCTTGTTGCTAATCCGTGTCTGCCCCGGCGCCTCGGGGACCACGCCAGTGGTGCCGGGCGTGCAAGCTGCGCGCCAGTATAGAGGGCAGCAGTTGTCTGCGCAGGTCTGGCCTGTGGGATGCGCGGCGTGAGGCGGTGCGCTGCAGGGCACCGGGCATGGACTGGGGGGCCACGCGGTCCGGGGGGGTTGCTCGGCGCAGAGTGCGTGTTATGCTGAATCCGAATATGAACGCACTGTACAGGGTTGGCATCGACGTGGGTTCATTGACCATCAAGGTAGTGCTGCTTGACCGGACGGACACGGTCGTCGAGAGCGCGTACCGTCCTTCTCTGGGCACCCCGTTGGCCACCGTGCTGGAGATCCTGGACGAGGTCATGCCGCGGCGTCGCGGATCGGTAGGAGGCGTTACCGTCAGCGGTTCAGGCGGACGCCTGTTGAGCGAGATCCTGGGGGTCCGCTACGTCAACGAGCTCGTGGCACAGACCGAGGCTGTGCGACGCTTCCACCCTCAGGCACGTACGGTCATCGAAATCGGAGGCCAGGACTCCAAGCTGCTGCTCCTGGACGCGCATGGAGCGCGGCTGGAGCTCTCGGATTTCTCGCTGAACACGCAATGTGCAGCGGGGACGGGATCGTTCCTCGAGCAGCAGGCAGGCCGGCTGGGACTGTCCATCGAGGCGTTCTCCGAGTTGGCCGCCGAGGCACAAGATCCCCCGCACATTGCAGGGCGGTGCGCGGTGTTCGCCAAGTCCGATATCGTCCATCTTCAGCAGGTGGGCACGCCGCTCCCGGAGATCCTGGGGGGGCTGTGCATGGCGCTTGCGCGGAATTTCCGTTCCGATGTCGGCCAGGGAAAGTCGTTCCAACCTCCCGTTCTGTTCCAGGGAGGCGTATCGCGGAACAAAGGCATGGTCAAGGCCTTTCGGGCGGTGCTGGGCCTGTCCGAAGGAGAGCTGATCGTCCCCGAGCACGCCGTCCTGATGGCGGCGATCGGGTCCGCACTGGCCGTCGATGGGGGCGCAGGACTCGATTGGGCTGCCGCCCACGACCGGCTGGCACGTGCTGTGCGTGGGCCCGAGGGGAACGGTTGCAGCCCGTTCGCTCCGTTGGAAGCGCCTCCGGCGGCGCGCGCGGCGCGCCTCGGAGGGTCCGATGCCCAGCGGCTGTTCTTGGGGATCGACGTGGGGTCCGTGAGCACCAAGGGCGTGGTCATCGACGGCGAGGGCCAGCCGGTGGCCAAGTCCTACCTGAGCACCCGCGGCGATCCCCTGCGCGCCACTCGTGAGCTCCTACAGACTTTGGGCCAGGGGATCGCAGCCGGCCGTATACGCGGTGTAGGGGTCACCGGGTCAGGGCGGGAGCTGGTGGGGCGCTACGTGGGAGCCGATGTGGTCAAAAACGAGATCACGGCCCAAGCGCGAGCGGCTGTGGCGATCGACCCTTGTGTGGACACCATCTTGGAGATCGGCGGACAGGACTCCAAGTTCGTGCGGCTTGACTCCGGGGTGGTGGTGGACTTCGCCCTGAACAAGGCCTGTGCTGCGGGCACGGGGGCGTTCTTGGAAGAGCAGGCAGCACGGCTCGGGCTTCCGCTCGAGGAGATGATCGCTGCTGCGTTGGACGGCCATCACCCGGTGCCCCTAGGGGAGCGCTGTACCGTGTTCATGGAGTCCGATCTCATCCACCATCAGAACCGCGGCAAGCCCAAGGCCGACCTGTCGGCGGGCCTGGCCTATTCCATCGCGCTCAACTACCTGAACCGCGTGGTCGCCGATCGTCCCATCGGAGACTGCATCTTCTTCCAGGGCGGTGTGGCGGGCAACCGAGCGGTGGCGGCTGCGTTCAGGGAGCTCTTGGGGAAGCCGGTCGAGGTCCCCCCCCACTACGAGGTGACCGGTGCGCTTGGGGTGGCCCTGATCGCCAAGGAGGCCATGGAATGACGCGTTTCCGCGGGTTCGACCTCGGGCAGCAGACGCAGCAGGCCCAGCAGTTCACCTGCCGTGGCTGTCCCAATGTCTGTCGTGTGACCGAGGTTCGCTTCTCCGAGACCGAGCGGTTCCACTACGGAGGGCGCTGCGACCGTTACGATGAGGAGCGGCGCGCCCGTGCCGAGGGCGTCCCCGATCTCTTCGATCGTCGCTCGCGGGCGCTCCTTGGAGACGACGGCGTTCCGGAGGGCGAGGCGGGCATGGTGCGCTATGACGCCCGAGGCGTCCCTAAGGGGACGGTGGGTGTGCCGCGCGCGCTGCTCACATGGGAACACCTGCCCTACTTCCGCGAGTTCCTGCGCGAGCTTGGCTACGATGTCCTGCTCTCTCCGCCCAGCCACAGAGAGCTTGTCCGGGCATCTGTGGCCCAAGCACCGACGACGGCCTGCCTTCCAGTGAAGGTAGTGCACGGGCATGTGGAGGCTCTGCTGGGAGGTGCCGTCGATTTCCTGTTCCTGCCGGCGATGATCGATGCGGCGAACCCCCACACGCACACGCCCACCAACTTCCACTGCCCCCTCGTGCAGGCCCAGCCGTACATGGTTGCGGCCCAGCTCGACCTGCACGCACGGGGTGTGCCCCTGCTGGGGCAACCGCTTCACTTTTACCGTCCGGAGCTCCTCTCCCGTGAGCTCGTCGCCCTGGCCGGGCGGCTGGGCGTGGGGCCGCGCAGGGTCCGCCTTGCCGAGGCACGTGCTGCTGCGGCTGAGCGCGCCTTCAGGGAAGAACTGGTCCGGATGGGGGCGGAAGCGCTGGAGCGCTCGGCGGAGGGCGCGCTGGGCGTGGTCGTTCTCTCGCGCGTCTACAACAGCTGTGATGCGGGCTTGAGCCTGTCGGTCCCGGACAAACTACGGGCGCTCGGAGCCCTTCCCATCCCGGTCGATTGCCTCCCTTGGCACAAGGTGAACGTGGACGACACCTACCCGTTCATGCAGTGGCATGCGGGCAAGCGCCTGCTGGCCGTCGCGCGGATCGTGCGGGAGACCGAGAGCCTGTGGGGTCTCCACCTTACGCACTTCAACTGCGGTCCGGACTCGTTCATCGCCCACTACCTCAAAGAGGAACTGCGGGACAAACCGTTCCTGACCCTGGAGTTGGACGAGCACTCCGCGGACGCTGGTGTGCGGACACGACTGGAAGCGTACCTCGACTCGGTGCAGCTTCTGACCCGGAAGCCCCGACCGGCCTCGGTACCGACACCGCCGCGGCAGCGTGAGGAGTTCGACCGGACCAAGAGGGTCTACCTCCCCTACATGTGCGATCACAACTACGCCATGGAAGGGGCGCTGGCACACTTCGGCTACGAAGCGGAGACACTCCCTCCCCCGGACGCGGACTCCTTGGCGTTGGGGCGCCGATGCTCGACCGGCGGGGAGTGCCTCCCGTTTATCCTTACCACGGGCGACTTTCTGAAGCTCGTGCAACGCGAGGACTTCGATCCTAAGAAGGCCTGCTTGTTCATGGCCACCAGCACGGGCCCGTGTCGCTTCTGCCACTACTTCTCCGCCCAGAGTCAGATACTCAGGCGGATGGGCTACGACGTGGACTTCGTGGCGCTCGAGGCGTACAACGCCTACACGATACGCGATCTGGGGACGGCCTTCCGTCGCACCGCCTGGTACGCCATCGCTTCAGTGGACCTCCTCCTCAAGCTCCTGTGGCGCACGCGCCCTTATGAGGTGGAGGCGGGGCAGACGGACGCCATCTACGCCGAGGCACTTCAGGACCTGAAGCGTGCCATCGCGGTGGGAGGGCGGCGGGGGCTCCTCGCGACCCTACCGGAGATCGTGGACCGCTTCAGACAGATCCCTGTGACTGGAGAGCGGCGGCCGTTGATCGGTGTGGTGGGCGAGATCTATGTCCGTGCCAACGACTTCAGCAACGCTCGACTGGTGCGGCTGCTGGAGGAGCTTGGAGCGGAGGTGCGCGTCGCTCCCACGGGTGAGTGGCTCATGTACACGCAGTACAAGAAACTGGGCGACACGCGACTGCGTCGCGAGTGGCGCGCCCACCTTCGTACCAGGCTCGAGCGCCGTGTGCTCCGCAGTGACGAGCGCTTGGCGGCCAAGCCTTTCCGTGGGGCGATCGGGGCGTGGGAACTCGAGGAGCCATGGACCGAGGAGGTCGTGGCGCATGCGGAGCCCTACATCTCCGAGGCATACCGCGGCGAGCCCGTGCTGACCGTGGGGAAGGCCATCGACTATGCCAAGGCGGGGTTCGACGGGATTGTGAACGTGGTGCCCTTCAGCTGCATGCCGGGCACCATGGTGTCGACGGTCTCTTCCCTGGTGAAGCGAGACCACGAGATACCATGGCTGAACCTCACCTTCGATGGCCAGGAGCAGACCCACTTGCGTACGCGGTTGGAGGCGTTCCTTCACCAGGCACGCTTTCACCGGGACAAGGGTAGCTAGGCGGAGGCGAGCCCTCAGGCGATCCTCTCGGCCATGGCACGGGCGAAGCGTCGGGCGGCCTCGAGATCCTCCGAGCTGGGGCGGCGTCTGCGAAACAGGCCGAGCAGAAATCGATCCCTCCCTGGACAGGCGAAGCGGCCTAGCACCTCCGCCTCACGCTCGGTCAGGGCCGATGCCAACCAGTCGAGGTGTCCGGCGTTGGCCCCGTACGTGCCGAACAAGGCCACCTTGATCCCCGCCAGCGAAGGGGTCCCTTCGAGAGCTGCTTGCATCGGCTTCGAGGGACGCCCGCTGTAGTTGCCATCCCCCACGAAGAGGAGCTTCACCGAGGACAGATCGGGCAGGGGCGCGCCCGTGACCTCACGGAGCTCGGCCCCTGTCTCCTCGGCGATCGCGTGGGCCACCTGGCGCGTATTGCCGGTCTTGGATGCGTACAGCACCAGCCTTTCCATCCCTTGCCATTATACTTGCCCGGCCATGGACGATGCGGCGAAGCGGGGACCCCGTCCTCTGAGCGGACTACGTGTGCTGGACCTGTCCAGGATCCTGGCTGGGCCCCTTGCGGCGATGTGGATGGCGGACCTGGGGGCCGAGGTCATCAAAGTGGAGCGACCCGGGACGGGTGACGAGACCCGCCGCTGGGGTCCACCGTTCGTCGGGGGCCAGTCGGCCTACTACCTCGCGGTGAACCGCGGCAAGCGCGGCGTGGAACTCGACCTGGCCGAACGCGCCGACCGCAAGGCGCTGGAGCGGCTCCTGGAAGCAAGCGATGTCATGATCCACAACTTCCTCCCCGGGACGGCCGATCGGCTGGGGCTTGACTACGACACCCTGCGAGAGAGGAGTCCTCGGCTGGTGTACGTCTCTCTGACGGGCTTTCCTCCGGGACCGTACGCAGACGAGCCGGGCTTCGACGCGTTGATCCAGGCGATGGGCGGGCTGATGGCGGTCACGGGCGAGGGGGCCCGCCCGG
>PWTC01000050.1 GCA_003563005.1 Candidatus Acetothermia bacterium | reverse complement strand
GTGCAGTCGCAGAGACTGACCAGAAGCCGCTGCACATCCTCCGCACTTGGCCAGGCCGGCTCCCGAGATCGTCCACTCGCCTTATCCAGTGCTGAAACGTCTTTCCAGTCAACAATACGACGATCAGGGATCAACAGGACTCGCACTATTGGACCGCCAGTGATGGACAGAAGACTGCCGATGCTCCGTTCCGGGGAAGCACAAGCCCTCGAGTGCAGGGTTCGTCTGAGATCAGCGACATAGGTCTGCCTAGCCAGGGACCATGAGTTCTAACCCCGCGAAGTAACCTCTGTAGAACCCGCGGTCCCTCGTGAGGAGTCTATCAGCGCGTTCGAGTGCGTGTCCGCCGATCAAGAAGCCGCTGAGGTTGTGCTGGCGAACGGAGAGCAGCGTCCCACAGCCCGAGCACGCGACTCTCTGCTTCTTGCCGCACGTGGGGCAGCGCAGGTGAGCCCCACGGTCTGTCAGGTAGCACGTCCACGCGTCTGTCGCTCGGACCAACGCACGTCGCGGGGAGGGTTCAAGCCTGATGTGGGTGTCCTCAATGAACTGATCTAGTTCCTCTGCCTCGGGGAATCGCGAAGCGAGTTCGGCGTACACCACCTCGCAGATCACAAGCGCCCCGTCGGCAAGAGCCCTCTCAAGCGCTTGTTGGGAGCGATCTGCATGCCGGGCGTTGGGGATGAGGATGTCGAGGAGGACGTTCGTGTCGACCGCGGTGATCACGCCTCGCCCCGCAGCTCGTCAAGGATCCGGTTCGGATTCTTCCCTTGGAGCGTGGCGAGGTATCCCCGGTACTGTGCAAAAGGAGAGGGCCCAACGTGCCGGCGGATTCGAAACTCCCCCTTCTCTTCGACGAACTCTACCGCCTCTCCAGGTTCGAGGCCCAGCTTCTCCCTGATCTCCTTTGGAATCGTAATCTGGCCCTTGCTGGTTACCTTGGCCTTGGGCATGCTTCTCACTCCTTGGTAAGGATGCTAGTCCTTACCGTAATGAAAGGCAAGGCTGCGCGTCGCCCTCCTCAGTGGGCAACATTGGGCAGAAGGAATCTCTAAGCTGTCATCGAGAGGGGTTGGAGCTTGTCCGCAGTCGGCCAGGCAGAAGCTCCAAGATCGTCCACGCGCCCTCGCCAACCGCATCCGCGCAGGCCCTCTCCGCATCTGAACATCCCAGGGCTAGCCCCTTCTGGTGGGGGACGCAGTGCCCTTGCGCGTCAACCGTGCCAGCGCTACACTCCGGCCGCATGTGCGCGATTCTCCATCGCGCGGAATCGAGAGGAGGTGGGAAGACCATGAGATGGAACAACGTGAGCTTTGTCTTCGCCGCCTCCTGTCGAGCGCTTTAGCACCCCTTCAAGCTCGGCCAGGCTTCCATTGGCTCTTCCATGCGTTCCCAGGGGCGGTTGCTTAAGAAGTGCGATCTGTCCTCAGGTGAAATGCCATGGGAGGGAGTCATCAGCAGGAGAGACAGGAAGAAGCATTGGGATGATGCCGATTATGGGGGTGTCCTCGACAGGCCGCAGGAGAGCACTCCTGATCCACTCGAGGCGTTCGCCGATGCCGGGTACATCACGGACGTTCTACATCGGATCAAGAGCGGCAAGGAGGCGACGGTCTACTGTTGCCGCGCTCATCCGTCCATGGGCGGAGGACTCGTGGCAGCGAAGGTCTATTCGGTCCAAACCGGCGCCCATTACCGGATGAGCAATGTGTACGCCGACGGGCGGATGCGGGTGCACAAGCCGGACCGGCGTGTGGAGCGGGCGATCAAGGCGCGGGGGCGGTTTGGGCGGCAGTTCGTCTTTGGGGATTGGGTCGGTCAAGAGCACACGAATCTCGAGCTCCTGCACAGCGTAGGAGCGGACGTGCCCCGGCCGATCCATCAGTGCGGAGCGGGGATCCTCATGGACTACATCGGTGATGGGAAGCGGCCAGCGCCGATGCTGGTCAGGGCATCGTTGGCATCGCGAGAAGCACAACAGCTGTTCGATCAGGTGATGCGGAACGTAGTGCTCTTCCTGGCGAAGGATCGTGTTCACGGGGACCTCTCGCCGTACAACATGCTTCTCTGGCGCGGGCGGGTCGTGATCATCGATCTTCCTCAGATGGTGCATGCACGGTGGAACCAGGCAGCACTGAGCATCCTCCAGCGTGACGTTGAGAACGTCGTCAAGTTCTTCGGCCGGTACGGTGTGAGGGCGTCGGCAGGCGAGTTGACGCTTGATCTGTGGGATAGGTACAGGAGAGCGGAGCTGAAGCTGGAGTAGACAAGGCCGTCGATTGTGTCGGTTTCGATGTGCGTTGAGTTAGCGCGGGTACTTCGTGGATGGTCACCGACTGGGGGATCGCCGGGGCATATGGCGGGCTGTGGGTACACACTGCCGACCTCACTGACCGGCTTCCAGCGCGCCGGTCTCCCGGTTGGCGAGCCGGGCCACCATGAGTGCTGAAGGAAGGAGGTTCTATGGAGGATCTCAGATTGGCTGTCTAGGGGAATAAGGAGCG
>PWTC01000146.1 GCA_003563005.1 Candidatus Acetothermia bacterium | reverse complement strand
TATGTGCGATGACCCACATGGATGACCTCCGAACGTCTGCCCGTAAGCACATCGAGGAGAAGCGGCTGGAGCCGCTCGATGCACCCGAGCTTCCGGTGGTGGACCGAGAACACCGCCTGGTCGGTGTGTTCACAGCCGCTGATGCGATCGACGTGCTCCAGACGGTGACAACCGACGATATGTACGACAAGGTCGGGCTCTTGGACGTCACCCAGCGAGAGACCGATCGCAGCGCACGGGTCCTCAAGGGAAGCTTCGGGCACGTGTTGGCCGTGCGCGTCCCGTTCTTGCTCATCACGCTGGCAGGGGAGGATGCTCGCCCGGTTTGTGATCGACCAGTTCGAGGACATCCTGGCCGCGGTAGTCGCTACAGCGATCTTCATCCTGGTGATTGGGGTTCGACCAAGCCGCCGGTCCCGATCCATCATCACCACGATCAAGGACATGACCGGGTTGGCGATCTACTTCGCCAGCGTCTCCCTCCTCGTCCCGCGGGTCGTGCTGGGAGAATAGGCCCCATGAGGTGGACGGCTCAGTGACCCTGCGCCGTTCACCGCATCGCCTTCTTCAAGGACAACGACGATGAGCACGATCCAGCTTGCTGTGCACATGGGGGTGGCTCTGGTGCTCGGCTGTGGATCGGGCCCCCGGTGCCGCCCTTGCGTCTACGACCAGGGCTGCCTTCCAGGCTCCATCGAGCAGTGGCGAGGGCAAGGTGAGGCAGTCGGTACGCGCTCTGGCCTCAGCGACGGTGCCAGACGCGTCGCAGGATGAGGAAGCCTCCGGCCAAGATCAGCGCAGAGGGCCAGATGATGCCGAGGGGGTCGCGGATGCCGCCTGTCGTCATCGCACCCACGAGGGCAAGCGCCACAGAGGGGATCCAAGCCCATGTCTGCCGACCGTCAGGGGTCGGGGCGACTGCCACCAGTGCGAACGTGACCGCCAGCCCGAAGAAGAAGACTCCTGCCTGTACGTTTCCCCGCATTCCAGAGACGAGGGCCAGGGTGAGCAAGACCCCTCCAGGGATGAGCGCCCACCAGTGCTCTCGATCGATGAGGAAGATGATCCCGAAGCTCACGCCGATCGCACCGAGGAAGAGTGCGCCGCTCCACGCGCCCAGCGCAGAACCGAAGAGGGCTGTGGCACCCAGGCCCAGGAGCGCGCATCCGGGGATGAGTGCCCACCAGTGCTCTCGGTCACGGGCGAACACGGCGAGGAAGGCGATGCCTCCCAGGGCAAACAGGGCGCCTCTGGCCGCCGCCTCCTGATCACCGAAAACGCCTAGGTTGACCAGGAGGAGCACCACACCGGCTACGACCAGTGCACCGGCAAACCATATGGATGCGGATGACGTTCTCATGGCGCGGAGGAGTATGCAGCACGAACCCTCCGAGGGCGAGGCGGCGGCGGACTGCGAAGCAGAGGGGGTACACTGAGCGTTCGTGCCGAAGGCTGCCCGCTGGGTGCACTCGGAAAGCGTGGCTGGCATGCGGCCGGAGTTCGTGGAGGTGTGCGCGGCCATGTGAGCCTGGGGAAGCTGCTGATTCCGTCGCATGTGGAGAGCGTGCTCTGCAGCGTCTCCATGGCCCTGGTTGGGGCGCAGTTTCTGTTCTAGCTAGTGAGGGAGGTAGCATCGAGATGAAGGTGACGGTGTTCAACGGCAGTCCGCGGGGACGGAAGAGCAACAGCCATCGGATCGTCGAGCCGCTGCTTGAGGGAGCGCGGGAGGTGGGAGCGGAAGCGCAGGAAGTCTTCCTGATCGAGAAGGATGTCAAGCAGTGTCTAGGCTGCTTCTGTTGTTGGAGCGCGACCCCGGGGCGATGCGTGCTCAAGGACGACATGGGGGAACTCTTGGAGCTCTACCTCGACTCGGACTGTGTAGGCCTCGCGACTCCTGTCTACAACATGTACATGACAGGCCTGCTCAAGAACTTCACCGACCGCTTTCTGCCTCTGGCGACGCCGCACATCCGAAGAAGCGACGACGGCACGTTCTACCACGAGGGACGCGTCAGACGCTTTCCGCGGCAGTTCTTCATCGCCAACTCCGGCTTCCCCGGCGGGCACAACTTCGTGGTGCTGGAGTCCTTCTACAGCGTGGTGAAGCAGATGAGTCCGGGGAACGTCCTATTCGAGCTCTATCGGAACTGCGGCGAGGCGCTCTCCGTACCGGAGGAGGAACATCCCGAACTCGCTGCGAGGATCGCCGAGTTCCACGAGGCGCTGAGGCAGACAGGCCGCGAGTTGGTCGCATCCGGCGAGGTCGCCGAGGCGACGGTGCAGAAGCTGCACATGGAGCTCATCAGCGATGAGGAGTACATGGCCGGTGCCAACCTGCAGTGGGATGCGGAGCTGGGCCGTGCCGAGGCGTAGGACAGGCCGGAGGAAAGGGGCCAGAGATTGGGGACGAACGTGAGTCTTGGCGATTTTCCCCTGTGGGGGCTGGTGGCGATCGGATTACTGGGCGCGATCCAGATCGGCCTTCAGATCTACGCGTTGCTCGACTTGTTCAAGACGCCG
>PWTC01000083.1 GCA_003563005.1 Candidatus Acetothermia bacterium | reverse complement strand
TTCCAGGTGCCGCGAAGGAGCCATGCGTAGAGGGCCAGTGCGGCCAGCACGTTGCTCAGGGCCATCCCCGTCCACAGCCCCGTCGTTCCCAGGGCGAGCGGGTAGGCGAGCGCCCAGGCAAGGAGAAGGCGCAGACCCCACAGGCGGATCAGCGAGAAGACCATCGGGGGGACTGTGTGGCCTGATCCCCGGAACACGGCGCTCGATGCGGCGAACAGCCCGAAGAACGGCACGGAGAAGCCGAAGATGAGGAGGAACTGACTTCCCATCGCGACGACCTCCGGATCCGGCACGAACAGCCGGTACAGGGGCGCGCGTAGCAGCACCGTGACGCCTGCCAGGCAGAACAAGGTGAGCATGGTGGCGCGGATGCCCCTCCGCGCAATCGTCTCGGCGCGCTCGATCTGATCGGCCCCGAGATTCTGCCCCACCATGGTCAGAAGTGCCGAGGTCGCGCCCATGATTGCTACGTTGATGAGGTTGATCAGCCGGTTGCCGACGCCGTAGGCGGCTACGGCCACCGTGCCGAAGCCGGCCACGAGCCCCATCAGGATTACGAAACCCAGTGATGTTCCCGCTTGGTCCACCACGTTGGGCAGCCCCACGCGTACGAACTGGCTGATCCAGCGCAAGCGCGGGATCGCGTGCCGCGCGCGCAGGCGAATGCCGACGTGCCCGCGGGAGAGCATCCACAGACCGATCCCCGCTGCCAGCCCGCGGGTGGCCACCGTGGCCCACGCCGCGCCGGCGACGCCCATCGCCGGGAACGGGCCCCAGCCGAAGATCAGAACCGGATCGAGAATCGCGTTCAGAAGCACCGAGCTCCCGATGAGGTACATCGGGGTGCGCGTGTCGCCTATGCCCATGAGGAGCCCCATGAAGGCGAACGATCCGTACATGAGGGGCATCCCCGCCGTGACGATGCGCAGGTACGTGACGGCGAGGGGCAGCACCTCCGGTGGGGTCTGCATCGCGCGGAGAACCCATGGGGCGAGGCCATAACCCAGCGCGCCGAGACCCACCGACATCAGGAAGAGGAACGAGTAAAGCTGGGTGCCGGCCTCGTCGGCCCGCTCGGACTGCCCAGCGCCTGTGTGCTGAGCGACCAGGGCCATCCCGGCGAACTGGAACCCGATCGCCACCGACATCGTCAGGAACAGGACCGGCCAGGCCATGCTGGGCGCGGAGACGGCCTCGGTCGACACGCGGCCCAGCCAGAAGGCATCGACAAGGTTGTAGAGCGCTTGGAGCGAGTTGGTGACCATAACCGGCCACCCCAAGACGAGCATCGTCTTGAGAATAGGTCCTCCGAGGATGCGTTCGCGCAAGGCCTTCTCCTTTCCGCGTGTTGCCACGCAGAAACCAGAGGTTACGTCCCACAAGCGTTGCCTGCCACCTCCGGGTCGCGGCGTCCTTCAGTGCGGTCTTAGCCAGGCGCCGGAAAACCTTGGCGCCGACTGGGGACAGGGGTTCTTCGGCCTGTGGATGGACGGCACCTCATTCGCCGCCAGGCAACGTGCGGACTTACCGCTCTTCAGGGTGTATCATGCCTCCAAAGGAGGTAGGACCATGGCAAGGAAGCCACAGCCACAACTCGAGAAGATTTCCGTGTACATTCCGCATAAGAAGGCGGACAAGAACGTGATGGCGCGCCTGCGAAAGCTCGGCAAGAAGAAGGACCGCTCCATCAACTACCTGGTCGTCGAGGCCATCATCCAGTACCTCGACCGAGAGGAGAAGAAGGGCTAGCAGCAGCGTGCGACTCACTTGTTGGGCTCCAGCGGAATGTGTGGCGCCAGACGACCGGAAGCGGCCAACCGCGCTAGGCGCGAGAACGGTGGCCCAAGGTGCCCATCGGGACAGGTGGCGACAGGCCCAGAGATGTCTGTGTCCACCGCTTCTCCAGGGGACTCCCCGTTCCCGTACTCCCGGCGGGAGGTGGGAACATGCGCGTGGCGGTGCGGGTGTTGGCTTCTGGGCTGTTCGTTATGTGTCTGACGGTGGGGGGCCACCAGGGGGCGAAAGCCCCCTCCACTTGCTTCTGCTCGGATGGTCAGCGCCTGGCCGAACTACCGGCGCAATCGGATCGATCAGGTGCTGCTCAGCTTCAGAACGGGCTCCGTCGACGCGAGACTCATCGCGGGGCACATCCACGACGGTCCGAAACTCATCGCTGCCTTTGACAGACTCACGCTCTGCCATGACCAGACCATGACCCAGTTCACCGTACCCGGTTCACCGATCGTCTACCAGAAAATATGCATCGCCCTTCAGTTCGAGTTCGGACCGGGTGAACGCTGGATCGAGTTTCAGTCGGTAGGGGCGGACTTCTTCATGTGTACGCGAGCGGAGGACGCGCCATGAGGTCGAAGCAGTGCGGCCGTTGCGCATCTCAGTGATGATGTATGCGGTAACTTCTTGAACGACAAAGCCCTCCTGTATAATTGCGTTGCGACGAGAGGACGGCGGGCCCAACACCTTCTAGGGACTGCAGTACGGTGAATCCTGTGGAGGATGAGGCAGCGGAGTGCTTCGCGGT
>PWTC01000007.1 GCA_003563005.1 Candidatus Acetothermia bacterium | reverse complement strand
TCCAAGGTGGTGTGCATCCTTATAGGATAACCGAGAGGACGCTAGGCGCGCTTTTCTCGTCTATCCAGGTACTCCAGTATGGCCTCCACCACGAGGTAGTTGATCGAGCGGTCGTCACGGTCGGCGAGCCGTTGGAGACGCTCCAGTACAGCTGTCCCGCCTTTGCGTTGCGGGATGTACAGGGACAGCTTCGCAGTCCCGTGCTCCTCATTGAATGCACTTGCACGTTCTAGCATGCTTCCACCCCCTTGAACGCTTTCTACACTGTAGTATGTAGCATTATACGGTCCATGTCCAGGTGAACAGTATCGAGCCCAGTAGATAGGTAAAAGGAGGGATCAGTTCTGTCCGGCAGGTTGCCCTGGCGCCTGTGGCCACGTAACGTCTCGCCTGTGAACACAACAACCATCCCTGTCCTTCTGTGCGGCCCGCGTGCGCGTGCGCAAGCACGCGAGCATGCCCGTGAGTTGTTGGGCGCTAACCCTGAAGGGCATCCCGATGTGCGCGAGGTCAGCCCGGTGGGCGAGGCTCGCATCAGGATCGATCAGGTACGGGAGGCCTTGCTGTGGGCGCGGTATGGCCCGGTCACGGCAGCCCACAAGGTGATCCTCACAGGCCCGGCCGAGCGGCTGTCCCACGAGGCGGCCAGCGCCCTGCTCAAGTCCTTGGAGGAGGCGCCGGCTTACATGGTGTACGTCCTGCACGCGCGGGCCCCTGAGCACGTGCTCCCCACGATTCGCTCACGTTGCGCGCTCACGTGGGCGGGAGCGAGTCCAGAACAGGCGCTTTCCGACGGGGACGGGCTGCCGCCGATCCTCGAGGAGCTGACGGCGATGTCGCAAGAAGAGCTGCAGGGGATGATCGACGCGCGGTCTCTTCGCGAGCGCTGGCAGGAGGCGACGGCGGAGGCGGAAGGGCTGTCCCTGTTGGATCTCGTGGATCGATATCAGGCGTGTTGGAGCGACCGGGTGGCGGGAACGGCGACGGCAGCCGCGGTCCCCCGGGCCCTGGAGCAGGCATCTGTCGAGGACACGCTGGAGGCAGCACGTCGGCTCGCTGATCTGGGACGGGACGCATGTCGTGCCTTCTTGCGCGCGCTGCTCCTGTCCCAGTGTCGGGCGGGTGTGGGACCCGCGGGTGCTCCGGCTGAGGCCACCACCTTGGCCTGGTGCAGGAAGCTGTCGCTCTCCCGCGGGGAGATCGAGCGGAACGCCAACTTGCGGCTTCTGATGGAGGTGGTGCTCCTGTGGCCGAGGAGAGACTGAAGGCCCTTGTGGCCCGCTTGGGGGCGATCCCCGATGTGCACGTCGCTGCCTGGAGCGGCGCAGCGGGGTCCGCCGGTGAAGCGTGGCTGGAGGACGACGGTCGTGGCGTGTGGCCTGTGAGAATCTTGCGGACACCCGAGCAAGGCGGCGAGGATCCTCAGGCGACGCTGGTTCAACCTGCCAGCCAGGATGACCTCGCCAAGTTCGCCGAGGTGCAGCGGCATGCGGAGGAACTGCGGCGGCGTGCGCAGCAGGAGGCGGAGGAGCTGGGCCTGCGCATGCGGTTCATCGCCGCCGAACTCGACATGAAACGGAGGCTGCTGCGGCTTCCGTTCGCCGCGCCGGAGCGGGTCGACTTCCGTGAGCTGCTACGTAAGCTGAGCGGCCCGCTGCAGATGCGTGTGGAGCTTCGGCAGGTGGGGCCTCGGGACGAGGCCCGTATCCTCGGGGGGATCGGGCCCTGTGGCCAGGAGGTGTGTTGCCGCAGATTCCTGCGGCAGTTGCGGCCCATCCCTTTGGAGATGGCTTTCGATCAACAGCTGTTCTTCTCGCCGGGAAGGATCACTGGGGTGTGCGGGCGCCTCGTGTGCTGCCTGAGCTACGAGCATCAGCAGTACCTGGAGGCGCTGGCTGGGGTGCCCAAGGTCGGGCAGCGCATCGCACACGGGGACAAGGTGGGCAAGGTCATCGGATTGAGTGTCTTCCGCCGCACGCTCACCGTGCACTGGGCTGATGGCAGTCGTGGGGACGTGCCGTGGGATGCCCTGGAGAAGAAAGGGGACGGTTAGCCCCAACGCTCACGGGCGTTCGGGTTCAGAGGTCGTGAGCGGAAGCCCCAGGGCCTCGATCCGTGCCAAGTCTGGCGCGGGGACCACGATCTCGACGACGGTCTCCTCCCCTTCAAAGCGTGCCTCCAGCCGGCCCAGGTCAGCCAGCCATGCCAGAACCTCCGAGCGGTCCTGTGGTAGCCTTATGGTCACGCGAACGAACCGTTCCTTGAGCATGGCGGAGACGGCAGCGCGCAGCTCCAGCAACCCTCTGCCCTCTGCCGCCGCTGTGATGACATGGGGCGAGATCTCCCCTTGGGCACGGGCCACAAGTGCCATCTGTTCGGGCGTTGTAACCAGATCCATCTTGTTGAGCACGTGGAGCACCGGTGGCCACGCTTCGGCCTCGTCGAAGATCTGCTCGGCCAGCACGTCCAGCACTGTGCGGTAGTGCTCCAGGAGGTACGGCGAGCTGGCATCGAGCACGTTCAGAAGCAGTGCGGCCTCACGCGTGGACTCCATGGTGGCGCGAAAGGCGGGGATCAGTTGGTGGGGCAGGTCGCGGATGAACCCCACCGTGTCCGTGACCAAGATGGCTATTCCGTTGGAGAACGTGAGCCTGCGGACTCGTGTGTCCAGCGTGGCGAACAGTTTGTCCTCCGCCCGCGTCTGGGTACCCGATAGGCGGCTGAACAGGGTGGACTTGCCGGAGTTGGTGTACCCGATGATCGCCCCCTCGGGGATCCCGGTGCGGCGACGCTGCTTGCGGCGCACCTGACGCACCCGATCCAGTTCGCGCAGTTGCGCCCGGATCGTCTGGATACGGCTGCGGGTGCGTCTGCGGTCTTGTTCGATACGCGTCTCTCCTGGTCCTCGAGTGCCGATGCCGCCGCCCGGGTCCGTGAGGGCCTGCCCCCAACCACGCAATCGGGGGAGCAAGTATTCCAGTTGTGCCAGTTCCACCGCCAGCTCCGCCTCGCGCGTGCCGGCGCGTTGGGCGAAGATGTCGAGGATGAGCTGTGCCCGGTCCACGATCTTCAGGCCGGTCTTCTCCTCGAGGTTGCGGGCCTGGGCAGGGGAGAGTTCGCTGCCGATGATGAGGACATCCGCAGCCTGTTCTTGGGCCAGCGCCGTCAGTTCCGCGACCTTGCCGCGGCCCAGGAACGTCGCCGGGTCGGGGCTCTTGCGCTGCTGTACCAGGGTGCCGACCACATATACGCCGGCCGTATCGGCGAGCGAGGCCAGCTCCTCCATGAACTCCCCGTGCATCGCGGCTTGAGGCCCGGCAGGGGCGACGTCCGCCAGCACGGCGCGCTCTCTCTCGTAGATCCGGGCCCGACGGCCGAGGTAGTCCTCGATCGGCGGACGGCCTCGTTCTAGGTCTCCCATATGCTGGCGCCCAGAGTGCGGAGCTTGTCCACCGGACGCTCGTAGCCGCGGCGCAGCAATGCGATCCCATCGAGCGCCGTCTCCCCGCTGGCGGCGAGCGCTGCCAGCAGTAGTGCGGCGCCTGCTCGGATGTCGGGCACCTTCACAGCCGCACCCTGCAGGGGTGTGGGGCCCAGCACGATCGCCGTGCGCGCTTCGAGATCGATCGAGGCCCCCATCCGCCTCAGCTCGGGCACATGGGCAAAGCGTGACTCGAACACGGACTCGCGCACGACGCCTCGTCCCTCGGTTGAGGTGAGGAACGCGATCCACGGTGCCTGGAGGTCGGTGGGGAAGCCCGGATAGGGAGCTGTCTCAACATCGATCGCGCAAGGGGTTCCTTCCCGTGTGATCCTCACCCAGTCGTCGCCCCTGGCGAGATCAAGCCCTGCTTGCGAGAGTTTGGCGAGGAGGGCCTCGAGGTGCTGTGGTCGGATGTTGGCCACCCGTACCTCCCCCCCGACAAGCGCACCTGCGAGCAGATAGGTCCCCGCCTCGATGCGGTCCGGCATCACCCTGTGAGAAGCTCCCCCCAGTGCCGGTTGACCCGCGACCGAAAGTCGATCGGCCTCCCAGTGGGTGGAGGCCCCCATCGAGGAGAGCAACGCGCATAGATCTTCGATCTCCGGCTCTCGAGCTGGATTGACGATCACGGTCACGCCCTTGGCGAGCGCCGCAGCCAGCATCAGTTGCTCCGTTGCGCCTACCGAGGGGTAGTCGAGATGGACCACGGCTCCCTTGAGGGCTCCCTGAGCCCGTACGATGCCGTGTTCGATCGACACCTCGGCGCCAAGAGCTGCCAGTCCACGGAGGTGCAGGTCCACCGGACGGGCCCCGATCGCGCATCCACCCGGCAACGGCACCTCGGCCTGCCCCAGGCGCGCCAGCAACGGGCCCAGCGCGAGGAACGACGCCCGCATGCGCCGGACCACGTCTTCCGGAGCACGCGTGACACTGACCGCGCCCGAGAGCGTCAGCCTGTCCCCCTCCCAGTTCGCCGACTTGCCCAGCGCCCGCGCCAACTCCAGTGCCGTCTCCACATCGGCCAGGTGGGGGGCGTTGGCTATCTGGACCGGCTGATCCGTGAGGAGCGTGGCCAGAACCGCGGGAAGAGCTGCGTTCTTGGCACCCGACACGGGGACGGTACCGTCGAGACGGACTCCCCCCTGCACGCGAATCATGGGAGCAAGCTCAGGGGATCGAGGGGCACATCGTGCTGGCGGATCTCGAAGTGGAGGTGCGGGCCGGTGGACATCCCCGTGTTGCCCGAGAGGCCGATGACCTGGCCGCGTTCCACGTACTGGCCCACGTAGACCTCGGCGCGAGACAAGTGCGCGTAGTACGTGCTGTAGCCGTGCTCGTGCTCCAGCACAACGAGGATGCCGTACGCACCGCTCCAGCTGGCTGTCGTCACCTGCCCGGGTGCGGAGGCATGGACCGGTGTCCCTTCGGGAACAGCCAGGTCGATCCCGATGTGCATGTGCCGTTCGCCCAGGATGGGATGTGTGCGCCACCCAAACGGCGAGGTGAGTCGTCCTCGCAGCGGCCAGCCGAACTGGCCTCCTCCGCCCACTCCGAGCTCCATGGCTCGCACCTGAGGCACGGTTCTGGGGAAGGGGACGAACACGCGTTCGCCTGCCGGGGGTACGGATACCGAGGGGTTCGCCTGCCGGAGGTTCCTTTCGTCCACCTGATAGGTACGAGCGATGTCGGTCCATGTCTGACCGGATCGCACAACGTGCACGACGCCGCCCCTGGGGATGATCAGTACCTGGCCCGGGGACAGCGCTGAAGGGTCGTGGATACCGTTGCTCGCCACCAGATAGGCGACCGTGGTCTCGTTCCGCGCGGCGATCGAGGCCAGCGTGTCGCCCGATCGGACGGTGTAAGTGCGGTAGGAGCTATCCGAGGTGAGCTGCGGGCTGGTCATAGGTCCGCCCACGTCTCTCTCGGGGAGCGTCCCGATGAGTGCCAGCGGCAGGACGATCAGGGCGACGAGGAACGCCAGGATCGTCTCCCTACTCACTGTTCATCAGCTCCAGGAACTGCTTGTTGGTGCTCGTCTGGTCCATCTTCTGCTTGATGAAGTCCAAGGCCACCCCCGGGTCCGGCATCTCGGCTAGCAGTTTACGCAGGATCCACACCCGGCGAAGGACATCTGGGGCGAGAAGGAGTTCCTCTTTTCTCGTGCCCGATTGCTGCAGGTCGATCGCCGGGAACATACGGCGGTTGGCGAGTTCGCGGTTCAGGACAAGTTCCATGTTGCCGGTCCCCTTGAACTCCTCGAACACCACCTGGTCCAGGCGTGATCCGGTGTCGATGAGAGCGGTGGCCACGATGGTGAGGGAGCCTCCCTCCTCGATGTTGCGGGCGGCGCCGAAGAACTCCTTAGGCTTGTACAAGGCGGTGGGGTCGATGCCCCCCGACAGGAGCTTTCCCGAAGGCGCGATCGACAGGTTGTAAGCCCGGCCTAGCCGGGTGAGCGAATCCATCAGGATCACCACGTCGTGACCACACTCCACCAGGCGCTTGCCTTCCGCGGTCACAAGCTGAGCCACGCGCGTGTGATGCACGGGCTCCATGTCGAACGTGGCGGCCACCACCTCCGCATGGCGCACCGAGCGCCGGAAGTCGGTTACCTCCTCAGGACGCTCGTCCACGAGCAGGATCAGCAGCCGCACATCCGGGTAATTCTCCTCGATTCCTTGGGCGATGTGCTTGAGGAGAGTCGTCTTCCCCGCTTTAGGGGGGGAGACGATGAGGCCACGCTGCCCCTTCCCGATGGGGGAGAAGAGGTCGATCATCCTTGTGGAGAGCTCGTCGGCGTTGTGCTCCAGCATGTACTGCTCGTTTGGGTGGAGCGGTGTCAACTGCTGGAAGTCCATTCGGCGGCGCACCACGTCCGGGTCCTGCGCGTTCACCTGCTCCACGCGAAGCAAGGCGAAGTATCGCTCGTCCTTCTTCGGAGGACGGACGAGGCCACGTACCACGTCCCCGCTCTTGAGCGTGAACCGCTTGATCTGAGATGGGGAAACGTATACGTCGAACCGCGTGGGAAGGCATGTCTTGTCCCTCAGGAACCCGTACCCATCCTGCATGATATCGAGAACGCCCTCGGTGCTGAGCTCATCACGCTCGGCCAGGGTCCGCATGACCTCGAGTTGCAGCTCGGCGTGCGCCAATCCGCTGGCCCCGTCAAGCTTGTGCTTCTTGGCCAGTTCCTGTAGTGCGTCCAGATCCATCGCTTGGACTTCGCTCATCTCCATGGTTACCACCTCAGATACTCGCGCTTCGTGTAGCCAACGCGGCCAATCCCGCCAGGTAGCCCAGCAGCACCAGCGCGGACGCAATGTCCACCCGCCGCCAACGCCATCGCGCCCGCATGTGCAAGGCCACCAGCGCCATGGCTGCGAGCCCGATCCCCCACGCCCCCACCAACATCAGGGCACTCTGCTCGCCTCCGAGCCCCCCGAGCACGGGGCGCCCGTACGTTAGATCCGTAAAGAACACAGTGAACACGTTGAACGCATTGGAGCCGAATATGTTGCCCGCAAGCATGTCGTAGGCTCCGATACGGAGTGCCTCCCAGGAGCTTGCCAGCTCCGGAAGTGAAGTCGCCAGCGCCACCAGGGTTGCGCCCATGAGGGACTGCGTGATCCCCGATCCCTCGGTGACCGCTCGTGCGGCGTAGGTAAGGGCGACGCCTGCGATCACCACCACGACGGCCGCTCCACCTGCGCGCCAGGCTGCCGTGCCCAACGGTGAGCGAGGCCTCACTTCCTGCACCTGCTTCTCCACAGTGTACTGCAGCCAGGCCGCCCCCATGTAGAGCACGACGATCAGTATGGAAAGCACTGATATCGAGCCGATCGCCGGCCCGCCACCGAGCGCGATGGCCGCCAGCACGACCGCGGACATCATAATGCCCATGCTTGCGGACACTCCGTGGGTCGTGGACAACTCGGCGAACAGAGCCTTGCCGGCGAACAGCCCTCCCAGGGCCAGGACGCCGATGTTGAACGCGTTCGATCCCAGCGAGTTGCCCACGGCGATCGCCGGGACCTCGATACCGCCGCCGGTCATCGTCACCACGAGCTCCGGGAGCGAGGTGACCATCCCCACGAGGATGAACCCCACCCAGCCGCGAGACAGGCCCGTCGCCAGGGCGATGCCCTCGGCAGCACGGACCAGGGTCCGCCCGGACCAGAGGATCGCGACCGCCGAACTCACGAGCACCAGCCATGCGAGAGGCATCAGTCGCTCTCATCTTCGATCATCTCGAGTCGCTGTGCGTGCCTGCCGCCCTCGAACGAGGTATTCAAGAATGCGCGCACGACCTCCTCCGCCAGTCCGACACCGAGGACACGCCCCCCGAGGCACAGCACGTTGGCGTTGTTGTGAGCGCGGGCCATACGGGCCGTGTAGCAGGAGGTGCAGACTGCAGGACGGACGCCGCGCACGCGGCTCGCCGCCAGCGCCATGCCGATGCCCGTGCCGCAGATGAGCAGCCCAAGGTCAGCTTTTCCCGAGGCGACAGAGCGCGCGGCGAGCAATGCAAAGCGGGGGTAGTCGCTGGACGACTGGTCGAAGGCGCCTACGTCCTGAACGTCGTACTCGGTAAGTATGCCGTTGAGCAGCGACTGTTTGAGCGGCAGACCTGCGTGATCAGAACCCACTACGATTCGCATCGACCATCCTCAGAGCTTGCGGACCAAGGAGCGCAGGATGTCGGCGTACATGCGCATCCGGTCCAGCATTCCCATGTAGAGTCCACGTTTTTCCTCCTTGCGCACGTGGCTGACGCCGTCCATGACCACCTTCTTCTGGCGCCATCCTTCCCGCAGCGCCAGTTTCGTGAGGGCCACCTCCACACCGAAATCGAGGTCCCCCACCGAGCGCTGGACCACCTCCCACAGGCGCCTGTGCAGCACGCGCTGCCCGGAGAGGAAGGGGACGATCCTCTGTGAGAAGTCGGTGCCCATCCTTCCTTCGCGGAACACACCGATCACCACGTCCGCATCGCCATCGAGGTAAGCCTGTACCAGCCCGTCCACGTGCTCGGGCTTGAGCCCTGTCAGATCAGCGTCCAAGAACAGGAGCACTTCGCCCCCTGCGGCCCGCACTCCCGCATCGAGGGCCGCCGCCTTGCCGCGGTTCTCGGCAAGACGTACCAGCCGGATCGGGTGCTCTCCAGCCTCTTCTGCCGTCCGATCCGCGGAGCCATCGTCGACGACTACGACCTCATGGACCGAGGTCGCGGAGCACAACGCCTTCAGAACAGCACCGATGCGACCAGCTTCGTCATACGCCGGGACGATGGCTGAAACGTTCATAGGTTGGATCGCCAATGGAGGCGCACAGGCAGTATAGCCAGCCGGTCAAGGCAGGTCAATGCGTGATTGTGCTGCCTGGAGAGGCATGGATGCTGACAGGGACAGCACGCGGCGCACTCGGTCCTGGAAGAGTCCTCGTGTGTGTGGTACATCGCGGGCTAGAATACGCGCGTGGCGTCAAGGTCAGAGTCGGGGGACGGCGGGGGTCGCTCGGGCCGTCCGGGGAACCTGAGAGGGAGGTGGCATGGGCAAGTTGCTTTTCACCGCGGTGATTGTGCTCTCGTTGGGATTGGTTGGGGTTGCGCAGCAAGGAGGATACGGGTTCGGCGGTTTCATGCTCGGCTGGCTGATGCTTGACCTTGCGGAGACCAACGCTGTGCTCGAGACGGCGGGGTATCCAGCGCTCGGGGAGCGCATACTGGTGATGGGGGGCGGCGGGGGAGGAGGTCCGCTTCGCGGGATCGCCCTTGGCGGCATGGGGTTCTCGGGCACCGCCGATGCGGTGCAGGGGGGGCGCTCGGTCGAACTCGAGTTGGGCTTCGGCGGTGTGACGCTGGAGTGGATGGAGAAGGCGGCCGACCGGGCGCTCATCGGCATGGGCGTCGTGCTCGGCGGCGGGTCGGCCACGCTCACCGCCCGAAGTCGCTTCGCAGAGGACATGGAGGATGCGCTCACCTCTCCCACCACGACGCACCTGAGCGCGGGGTTCCTCGGCGGCATGGGAGTGCTGCGCCTACAGCTGGGGATCGCCGAATGGCTGTGGCTCGACGGCTGGGCAGGCTACATGATCGGTTTCCCCGGTCGGTGGCAGGAAGATGACCGGCCGCTCGCCGGGCCCTCTGTCCCGGCCCGAGGTCCGTTCTTCGGCATCGGCCTCTCCTTCGGAGGCGTGGGCGTGTCCGTTCCCGAGCCTGAGGTCCGCGAGGAGATCCGGAGGGTCGACCCGACCGAGCCCCGGGTGCCCCCGGACGAGCGGCCCGTGGTCGAGCCAGAGCCGGATGATGAGGAAGTTGAGGAGGAGGAAGTCGATCCGGAGTCGCCGCAGGAGGAGGACGACTGAGCCATCCGCGCGCGGGGCCACACAGCGCCTGAGGTGAGAGAACGCATGGGCCGGCTCTCTCCTCGGCTTGAGAGGCATGCTGAGCTTGGGGAC
>PWTC01000020.1 GCA_003563005.1 Candidatus Acetothermia bacterium | reverse complement strand
TCATCGCCGTCTCCAGTTATCGCAATGGAACCAGCCCTGGCGAAGTGCGGATCCTCAAGGATCTCGAGTCGGCCGTGGGAGGGCGCGATCTCCTGATCGTCGAGGACATCGTGGACACCGGTCACACCTTGCGGCACATCTTGCGCCGCCTCTGGGCGCGCGAACCCGCTTCGATCCGCATCTGTACACTGCTGGACAAGCCCCACCGCCGAGAAGTGGATGTGCACGTGGACTACGTGGGTTTCGTCCTGGATGCCCCGTGGTTCGTGGTGGGCTACGGGCTGGATTACGGGGAGCTGTATCGCAATCTGCCGTTCATCGGCGCCCTCAGCCCTGAGTGCGTCAGCGAGGAAACGTGATCGTACTGGGGATCGAGACCTCATGTGACGAGACCGCCGTCGCCCTGATAAGGGACGGTGACGCCGTGCTGGCCAGCAAGCTCTACTCGCAAGCTGAGCTTCACGCCGCTTACGGCGGTGTGGTCCCAGAGGTGGCCTCGCGCGACCATCTGCGCAAGCTGCCGCCGCTGGCCGAGGAGACGCTGGCCGCCGCTGGCCGCGGCTGGGATGCCCTGGATGCGGTCGCGGTGACCATCGGTCCCGGGCTTATCGGCCCGCTCCTCGTCGGCGTCGCCTATGCCAAGGGGGTGGCCCTCGCAAGAGGCGTGCCGCTGGTAGGGGTGAACCATCTGGCGGCGCACCTGTTCGCCCACCGCCTGGCCTACCCCGATGTTCCTCCGCCGTTCCTCGGACTGATCGTGTCCGGAGGTCACACGCTACTCGTGCACGTGGCCGACTGGGGAGCGTACCGCGTCGTCGGTTCCACGCGTGACGACGCGGCCGGGGAGGCGCTGGACAAGTTCGGCAGGCTCGTCGGTTTGGGCTACCCCGCGGGCCCCAAGATCGACGAGCTCGCCGCCGCGGGCGATCCCGGCGCGATCCCCTTCCCCCGCCCCATGATCGAGAGCGGCCTAGACATGAGCTTCTCCGGGCTCAAGACGGCCGCCGTCTACAGGGTTCGCGATCACGGGAACGAACCGCTGGCGGATCTGTGCGCCTCGTATCTCCAGGCCGTGGCGGAGGTGCTCGCCGAGAAGGCCGTGCGCGCCGCCCAGAGACTCGAGGTTCGCGACATCGCCGTGGTCGGAGGGGTGGCGGCGAGCCGGCGTCTCAGAGAGGTCCTCACTACCCGCGCGGCACAGCGACACCTGGACGCGCACTTCCCCCCACCCGAGCTGTGTACCGACAATGCCGCCGTCATCGGCGCGTGCGGCCATCACAGGCTGGTTCAGCACCCCAAGGGCGACGGGCTGCGTATCACCCCCGATCCGGGCCTGGCGCTGGACACATCCTCGGGTTGACCTCCCTGTCCCTCGACCGCTAAGGTACCCGTGTGCAGAGGCAACGATCGGTCGATCAAGCGATACGCACGCGCGATGTGACGGGCGTGGTGGACGCATGGCGAGCAGGCGGCGCCCAGCGGCGCTCGGTCGTGGCGATGATGATCGCCGACGGTGCCCTCCCCTGGGTGGGACTGCTCTCCGGAGACGGCGTGGATGGCCGCCGGGCTTCCGTCTCCGTGCTGGCGCAGGCGGACGAGGACGCCCGGAAGATCTCAGAGCAACTCCGCGAACTGACTGCCGATCCTGACCGCGTCACACGCACGCATGCCGCGCAGGCCATGGGCCGCCAGCTCACAGCACGGTTCGATGAGATCTACCCGTGCCTGTGTGACTGGCCGAG
This sequence comes from Candidatus Acetothermia bacterium, assembly GCA_003563005.1. Classification (GTDB taxonomy): domain Bacteria; phylum Bipolaricaulota; class Bipolaricaulia; order Bipolaricaulales; family Bipolaricaulaceae; genus PWTC01. The sequence goes on along the minus strand of PWTC01000020.1, from coordinate 8,231 downwards.
CGACCCCCGGCCCGCGGTACGGCGCGCGGCCGTGCGCGCCGCCGAGATGGCCGGGCGTACGGGCTACCTCACGTGGGGAGAGCCGTTGCTGCGTTTGCTCAGCGGGCTGCTCGAGGACCGAACACCCTGCGTGCGCCGGGCGCTGGGGCCCGGCGCGCTGGCCAGGACGTTTATGGCGCACTACCCGGATGACTGCCTGGAGTACCTCGCCCAGTGGTCCATATCCCACGACGAACAGGTCTTGTGGCACATCGCCATGGCGTTCACAGGGCCTACGGCGGCCCACACGGCCAAGAAGGCGCTGATCCTGCTACGCAGGATCGCGCTCGACCCTCGCCGCTACGTACGCGGCGCGGTCATGTCTGCGCTGCGCGCCCTGAGCGCACACGCCCCCGAGACAGCGCTCCCCGAACTCCGCTCTTGGCTAGAGGACGAGATTCGGGCGCCGCTAGCGCACGCGGTGCTGGGCTAACGCAAGACGTAGCCCTGCTACCCGCCGAAGGTCCCGCTAGAGTTCAAGGGCGGGCAGGTTCTCCGGGACGAAGTAAGCTTCCGGCACTTCGGCGCCCGACCGCGCTGCGATCCGCACCTTGGCGCTTCGCCCCTCGGCCAGGTCCTCCACGCTCATCAGCCTGGGGAAGAGCCCCAGCTCGTCCTCGTCGATCTCCGAGGCGATGATCCTCCTGTCCACCACACCAGCCCCGCCCACGAAATCGGCGCGCATGACGAAGTACGCCTGCGCGTGTACCCAAAGGTGGATCTTCGTCCACTCGGCTTCAGCAGGTTTCTTCGGCGTGAGCGCCAGTCGCCAACAGGCTACCCCGTCGAGCTCCTCCTCGCCGACGAGCTCAGCGCTGTAGTCGCCACGGTAGGCCAAGCCCTCGGCCACCTCGCGGTAGCTGATCCCGCTGCCGGCGATGAACTCGCCCTCACGAGCCGCCGTGCCCAGGAGCTCGCGCACCAGAGCCAGTTCCGGCATGTACAGCCATAGGCGTGCATCGCCCTCGGGGGGCGTGTGGATCAGGAAGAGCATCCCCGCCACATCATCCGGGAAGGAATACTCGATCAGGGCCCGCGTCGTCTCGTCCACCCCCTCTTGTGACCACACACGGAATCCGTACTCGGTAGGCTCCTGATCACGCTCCCGGAGCTCGACGGAGACCTCCGCGTGAAGGTTCGTCTGTCCGAAACCAAGAAGCCCTTCCTGTTCAACGCGCTCAAGGATCCCGTCGGCCGTCATCCCTAGGGCTGACACGGCCACAAAAAGCGCCAAACTCGCCGCCAGTGCCAGATCAACTGCTCTCTTCATGATCTTTCCTCCTCTCTGTGCCTGTTCCGCGTGCTGCCCTCGTGCCTTCCGGCCGGCCTCCAAGTAGCCTTCCGGTGGAGAACAAGAACGACGGTTCGACCATGCCCAACACGGCCGGGAGCACGAACAACGCGCCCAACGCGGTCGTCACCATGGTCAAGGTAATGAGCCAACCGAAGGTCACCAGCGCACCGAAGCTCGACAACAGCATCACCAGGAATCCTAACATCAAGGTCACCGCGTTGAACACGATGGCACGACCGCTCGTACGGTAGGTCGTCGCCAAGGCCTCTCCGTGCGCCGCGCCGGCCGCGCGTTCTCTTCGGTACCGTGCGAGGAAGTGCACCGCGTAGTCCACACCGATACCCACGGAGAGGCTGGCGATCATCACCGTCGCCACGTCCAGATACGCGCCGGCGTAGCCCATCACCCCGAAGTTGCCCGAAATCGCCACGATCAGGGGTATCAACGCCATGAGCCCCGCCATCAGCGACCCCAGAAGCACGGCCACGATCAACCCCACCGCCCCCAGGCTGGTGCCCAGGCTGATGATCTGGGACTGGATGAGTCTCTCCGATATTCGGATGTAGATGCTGGGCGTGCCGGTGACATAATAGTCGAGGCCGGCAGGAAGCGACGCGTCCAGGTACGCCTCCAGACCGCCGATCAGATCTCGGAATCCGGTCATCCCCACCGACTTGACGCGGGCGGTGACCACCGCCTGCGAGAAGTCGCGTGTGGCATGGCGTCTCAAGACTTCGCCTCCTCCCATCTCGAACAGGATCAAGAGCTGAGCCACAGCACGCGATGTGTCAGGCAATATGTAGTAGTCGGGTTCATCACCTCGGAGTGTCTGATGCAGCTCCTTGACCAGGTCCGCAAGCGAGGTCGTGTGCCCCACCTCAGGGCGCCCAGCCAGGTAGCCTTGGACTCCCTCTAGCACTGCGAGGTTCGCCGGGGCCTTCATCGCGTCGCGCCGACCTGAGGAGAACACTACACGGAGTTCCTGGCTCCCGCCGAACGAACGCTCGACGAACTGCTGACCCTGGATGATCGGGGAGCCTTCGCGGAAGTACTTGGAGAAATCTGACTCTATTTCCAACAGCGGTACTCCCGCAAGGAACAGCCCCAGGACGACCAAGGCCACGACCAGCGTCCAGCGCGGATGGCGGCTCAGTCCCCGCGCGGCCCGCACAGAGCTCAGGTCGAACCAGGGGGTGCGACGCACCCTACGCGCCTTGGGCATGGGCAACACCGCAAGCAGTGCGGGGATGCCGACGATGGTGACGGCAAAGGAGACCAGCACACCGACCGCGGCGAAGGCCCCGAACTGGCGCGACGGGATGAGGAAGGAACTCAGCAACGTGAGGACCCCCGCAGCCGTGGTGAGCGCCGCGGCCAAGACGGGCGCGCACATCTGTTCGACCGTCTCACGGACCGCCCGTTCCCTGGGCGCCCCCTCCCGAGCTTTCTGGAGAAACGCGTTCAGTACGTGAATTCCGTACGCGGAACCCACGGATACGAGCAAGACGGGCAGGAAGGTGGACAGCATGTTCAGCCTGTAGCCGGTCACGGACATGAAGCCGAGCGTCCACACCACCGCGGCGAGCACGCCAGCGAGCGGCAGCAGCACCCCCCGCCACAGGCGGAAGCTCACGAACAACGTCCCAGCCACCACCGCCACCACCACCGGGAACAAGAGCGCCAGATCCCGCCGCATGGACTGTGTCACGTGAACGAGCAGCGGAGCATCCCCCGAGATGTAGAACTCCTCGGGACCTCCGTAACGGTCCGCGATGCCGCCAAGCTGCGACAGGATCTCGCTCAACACGTCCTCGCGGTCTTCCATCTCCGGGGCCACCCGCAGGATCAACATCGCTGCCGACCCGTCTGCCATCACCAGCGCATCCCGAAGCTGGCGCTCCTTGAGCACCGTTTCGCGAAACACGGCCACGTCCTCCTCCGACTCGGGAGGACCGGGCAGCAACGTATCCACGATGATGGCGGTCTCCGTGCCGCGGACGAATTCCACTGTGGCAGCCGATACGACCTCCTCGAGCCCCCCCCGGTCCACGAGCGGTTGCAGTTCATCCGTGATGGCGTAGAGCTTGCGGAGCGACGAGAGCGAGAACACGCTCCCCTCGGGCGGCGCCGCCATAGCGAACATGATCACGGACTGCGCCCCGAATGTGTCGAGCGTGCGCTCGTACAGGGTGACCACTGCATCGTCCTCCGGCAGCATCTGGGAGTAGTCCCCCTCGAAACCGATTCGGGGCACGAATGCGCCCAGCACCGCTGTGACCACCGCGATGGCAAGCAAAATGCGCCACGGGCGGCGCACGATGAAGCCTGCGAGCTTCTCAGTCACCCAGGTTCACTCCCTCCAGCACGCCCAGGCGAGAGAGCCGCGCCGCAAGGAGCCACGTGTAGAGATCGTCCTCAAGCCCCCGCACAGTGCGCCGACCCTCGAACACCGTCTCAATAGCCTCGACGAGCTCTCCATAGGCTTCGGCGAGCGGCTCGGGAAGCCATGCCGCAGGAGCAGGCGTGCACAGCCAGACGAACCGTCCTGCCGCGGGCACCACAAGCACCAGCTGGAACGGCTCCTCAAGCCAACGCTCGGAAGGCATCTGGGCCACGGCCCGCACCTTGACCTCTCCTGTGCGCACCAGTGCCCGGGCCAGTGCCTCCAGTCGGACGAGTTCCTCCAGAACCTGCGACTCGAGGACGAACAGCATGCGGAACTGGGCCAGCCCGGTCGAACAGGCGAGTAGCAGTGCCAAGAGCACCACCCCAGCGAGCTTCATGATCTCTCCTCCTTTACGGCACAGAGCGCCCTCCAGGCGAACTCGGCCAGTTCGTCGGGGCCCCGGACGCGCAACTCCTGCGCCACCGCGTCCTCTCCGAGCGCCCGTGCTGTGACGACCTTCGTCATCCCCAGGATGGCGTAGGCCGCAGTCCACGTATGACATGAACGGACATCGCCCACCCGGATGCCTTCCTCGAGCAGCTCGGCGAGGTAGCCGGCGAACTCCCGCTCGAGGGCGAGGAGCTTACCCCGCAGACTCACCATGCCAGCAGGAAGCGCCTGGCCGAGCAGGCCCACCGAATCCCGATGGTCCTCCAACATGGCGAAGTGGATCCGGGCGATCTCCCGTACGAGCGTCTCCGGGCTCAGTCCCTGTGTGCGTAGCTCCTCGATGACCCGGCGCCTTCGGTCGAACTCCCGACGGACGATGGCGATGAAGACGTCCTCTTTGGAGGGGTAGTGGTGGTAGATAGCGCCGACCGAGACCCTCGCCGCCTCGGAGATCGCGCGTATGCTGGTCCCATGGTAGCCGCGTTCGCCGAATAGGCTGACCGCGGCGTCGATGATCCTCTGTTCAGCATCTGTCATGTCACACCCGACCGAACGTTCGGTCGGCGGTAATCTAGCCGAGCCAGCCCTCCGATGCAACAGCTGATGGTCGGTCGAGTTCCAGGCACGTCCGCGCCACCAGGGGCTACCGCGGGAGGACGACCTCAGCGCCGCAGTCGAGGCACATCCACCGGATCTCTCCAGAGAGCAGGCTCCACCGCACCGGGAGGAGCCTTCCCTCTTCACAGCCCGGACACGCGCCTCCACCCAGGGTCGCATGAAGTTCGAGAGGTCCGTGATCCTCGATATCCACACGGACGGGTTCGGTGATCGAGAGCTCCACGCGAAGCTCTTGCAAACCCCCGTCTCCCTGGACGACCACAGGCCCCTCGAACCGCAGCACGACCCCGTGCTGGACAATCCCCAGGAGCACGATCAACAGCCCGGCCAGCAGCCCCACAATGGTGAGGAGCGCCGCAGTCGCCAGCCATCGGTCCATGACTCCCCTCCCCGCCAGGCCCGCACAGCAAGACACGCCCGGCTCCTCGAACTGTACCCGCACCGGAGGCCGGACGCCCGGCGAAGTCGTCATCGGTAGGATGGCGACGAGCTCGAGCGACGCTACACTCTCGACCGGTGATCCAAGCATCATGGATACGTACCTCCCGGAGCTCGCGGAAGCGGACTTGCGCGGTTACTGCGGTTTGTACTGCGGCGCCTGCGATGCCCTGCTAGCTACAGCCCGAGGGGAAGAGGAGGCGCTCGCCCGCGCCTGGGGGCGCCCACCCAAGGATGTGCGCTGCTGGGGCTGCCGAGCGGAGCTGACCGCCGCCTGCTGTCGGTCTTGCGACATCCGGCGCTGCGCCCGGCAACGCACCCTGGACCACTGCGGTCTGTGTGCGTCCTTCCCGTGCCAGCAACTGCGCGCGTTCGCCGAAGCCCCTCCGCATCACTGCGATGGGATCGCCAACCTGGAGAGGATGAAGAGGGTGGGACGGCGGCAGTGGCTGGAGGAGCAGCACCACCGGTGGAGCTGCCCCGGCTGCAGCAGGCCGGCAAGCTGGTACGACCAGCGCTGCGATTGCGGCACGCAGCTGTCCGGTTACCATGAGGCCGGCGAGGACGGAGCGTTGTGAAATACCAGACTCTAGGCAACTCGGACCTGCGCGTCTCCCTCATCGGACTGGGGACCCTGCCGTGGAGCGGTGGCTACGGTCTCTTCCGGGATCGAGATGCGGACGCCCTGGTGGGGGCCGCTCTGGACGCGGGGATCAGCCTGATCGATACCGCGCCGAACTACGGGGGCGCCGAGGAGCTCCTGGGGCGGGCGCTGCGGCACACCCGGCGTAGGTTCATCCTGGCGACCAAGTGCGGAACGGTGCGCGACCCGAAGGGTCGGATCACCAACGACGCCCGGCCGCAGACCCTCGCCCGTAACCTCGAGGGAAGCCTCCGCCGCCTAAGGACGGACTGCATCGACCTCTTGCAGCTCCACCTACCGGACCCGCTCACCCGCTTTGAGGAAACCTGGGCCGCGCTGCAGGGATTCGTCCGCGCCGGCAAGGTCCGCTACATCGGGTTGTCGAACTTCTGGGAAGCCGACCTGGCTGCCTGGCCGGAGGACACCCATACGATCAGCGTTCAACTCCCCTACAACCTCCTACACCGCGACATCGAGTCGGGACTCCTGGCCCTGTGTCGAGAGCGCAAAATCGACGTCATCGCCTACCAGCCGCTCCTGAGCGGGCTCCTGGCTGGCGTGCGTCCCGACCCCGAGGACGAGACGGATCACCGCTCGGGGCATCCGCAGTTCCACGGTGCCCACCTGGAGAGCGCGCTCAGGCTCACCGAGCGGCTGCAGCAGGTGGGGAGGTCGAGCGGTTGGACCGCGGCCCAGCTCGCACTGGCCTGGGTCGCCTCACGTCCGGGCATCGCTTGCACGCTTGTGGGGGCGCGCCGTCCGGAGCGCCTCCAGGAGGCTGCCCAGGCCGTGACGCAGGATCTGCCCGAGGAGACGTGCCAGGCCCTGGAAGACGTACTTGCCAACACGCCGGTGAAAGTCGCTCGGAGCGTGCGTATGCCCGTGGAGGAGATCCGCCAAGGGCCGTCCGGCCCCGTAGCCGTGCTCGCCCTAGGCGTGACCGTCCCAGCCACGGAGGGGGTCCAGGCAGGGAGCGAGGTCCTCATGGACATCATCACGGGCAAGCTGCAGGCGGACCCTTGACGCTCGCTCGGGACGAATTGCGATAGCCATGGGCATCCGGGGACAGCGGGCACAGCCTGAGGGCTTCCCCCACATACCATGCGGGGGTAGACTTAAGAGGGAGGTTCTTCGATCATGAGCGCGCGTCTCTTTGCAGCAGCGATGCTGTTGGCCGTGACCGCCACAGCTTGTGCGGCGGAGTTCTCCACGCTCGACGGCGCGCCCTTTGAGCGGGCCGAACTCGGTCAGGGAAGGCTTGCGATCCTGTTTGTCATCGCGCCGGGCTGCTCCGCCTGTGAAGAGGCCACCCGCTGGCTCGCCGACGCCGCTGCGGCGGTTGAGGACGTCAGGCCGCTCGTGGTGGCGCCCGAGGGGACACCGGAACTGCACGCGCTGGCACGGGAGATCCCAGGTGTGACCGTGATCGTCGACGAGAACTGGGCGCTCGGGGGCCCACTGGACATCTGGACCGTGCCGACCCTGCTCACCGCGCAGGACGGGATCATCCACGATATCCGAGACGGTCCGTTCGACTCCGTCGAGGCCTTGGATGCCCTGCTGGAGCTCAGCGCCAGCCAGGGCTCCCCGAGCGTTCTCGAGGGGGCCGCCCCGCCGGAGTTCACCGGCCGCGACGCCTCCGGCGCGGAGATCCACTCGAGCGAACTGCCCTTGCCCCACATCCTCATGTTCTTCAGCGTGGGCTGCCCGGGATGCTGGGACATGGCGGAGGCATCCGTGCAAGTCACCGAACTCGCGGAGGTGGTGCTGCTCGTCGCACCCGGCCAGCTCACCGAGGAACACTGGGCTCGACTGGAGCAGATCTTCGCCGAGGCGCCGGGCCCGTGGCGCGTGCTTGAGATCGACGGGGCAGTACGGAGCGCCTACCGCGTGCGCGGCACCCCCACGTCGTTCATCCTGGACGCCCGCGGCATCGTGGGCGCCGTCGTCGTCGGCCCTATGCGGCCCTCGTTCTGGTACGAAGAGGTCCGCGAGGTGGTTGGGGAGGGAGCGCGGTGATTGACCCCGGTCGGTTCCGACCGGTGGCCCGTAGGCGCTCTGAAGGCTAGGATAGGCAGAGCAGAGGAGGTCCCATGAAGAAGCTCCTGACCGTGTGTACGTTGTTGGCGCTGCTCTCCGCACCGGCGAGCGCGCTCCAGCTTTCGGGTGATTGGACGACAGGGTTCGTGTTCGGGTCGGGCTCCTTGACCTCCCGATCGGCGCTCACCTTGCAGCTTGACCTCTCCGGCTGGGCGCTCACCGGGACCTGGAGCTTCACCGAGGCCGGTCTGGGCGTGGAGGAGTTCTCCTTCCAAGGATGGCTCGGCCCGCTCGGGATCGATGCCGGCGCCTCGTTCCGCACC
>PWTC01000121.1 GCA_003563005.1 Candidatus Acetothermia bacterium | reverse complement strand
TACTCGAACTCCTCTCCGCGGAACCCGCCCGGAACCCGGCTGGGTTCGAAGGCGGTCACGAACTCCAGGTACGGCGTGCGCATCCGCGAACCCGGGGGACATGGCTCTCCCAGACAACAGAGGATCTTGTACCCGTGTAGGTCGAGCCCGGCATCGAAAGAGAAATCTCCGTACACCGTGACACACGGGCCACAGAGCTCCCCCCACCGCGGAGTGACCTGCACCTCCTTGCTGTCTACGGTGTAGCGCACGTCGAAGTCGAGCCAGACGCCCGGCCCCCAGTCAAGCTGAACAAGGTCCCTCACCCACACCCGCAGGTAATCGAAGCCCGACTTCGAGAACGCCATGGTGCCCCGGGCGACGATGCCACAGCACACCTCGATCCCCGTGTGCTGCACGGTGAGATCCCGAAAGGCTATGCCGGATCCGGCTTCCTCGAACCGCGCCAAGAGCGAAAGCGGCGGTGCACGGAACGTCCACGTGTAGAGGAGATGGGGGCCGGGAGGCGTTCCCACGCTGGGCCTGTGGTTCACGCGCAGGCCCGTCGTCAGCCCCGGCCCGCGCCACATGAGCGCAAGGAACCCCGACCGGTAGCTCGGTCCAGAGGGATCGAACACCAGACCTGTGCTGGCTTGGATCTCCCCCAGCCGCCCCGATCCATGTACCTGCAGACTGGTCCAGTTCGTACCGGAGAACGTTGCGGACATGCGCGCACCCCAGGCCCCCGGACCTTGCACTTGATCGAAGCGAAGCTCGAACTGGTGCCGGCTGAGCGCAAACGCGGGCAACACATCCACACTCCCACGCGAACGCCCCGCGAGGCCGAACACGAGTGGAAGCCGCGCGAAGTGCGCCGTAAGCACCCTGTTCTCGTCCGCCTCGAAGGTGTAGACGAGGTCGGTGCTGACGGTCTCGTCGTTCTCCGTCCACCGCTCGAACTCGTACCCCGTGTTGGGCATGGCTGTGAGCTCGACCGTCTCGCCCTGTACGTAGGTGCCGTCTCCAAGCACCGCCCCGCCGTCCACAGGCACGACGACCACCGTCACCTCGAACGAGGGCGGGTCCCCCCAGGCTGAGGGCTGTACCATGACGAGCGTCAGGCACAAGAGAGCGACCCCGACCCCGACCCCACCGCGCCATGCCCCCCCGGCCTTACGCCGGAGCATCACTGCACCTCCTGCCAGGCCATCGCGAGTAGGATGGAACGTGCGTAGCCTCGCTCCTTCTCATCGTCCGGCGCATGCCTCGTCTCGCCGGCGGAGCCGGAAGGCGGAAGAACGAACAGCTTCAGTTCGGCAGAATCGTAAGGGTCATCGTCCTCGGGGACGATCGCACTGCTGTCAGGGGGTATGGGCACGCCGAAGTCGTCTACCGCGCGTGCCCACATGGTGTTCACGATCGTCTCGCCGACCGGTGCCTCCTCGGTCACCAGCGCCTCGAAGACGAGTACCAATGTCTCCCCCGCCTCGAGCGTGGCGTTCGTAGGCCACCAGAGCTCGGGGCCCGGCGCGCCCAGGGGCTCCGCAACCTCCCCCTCGAGGATCCCTCCAGGCCAGACGATCCTCGTCGACGCCTCGATGTAGGCGAAGCCGGGCGGCAGCAGGTCCTCGATGTCCACGTCATAGGCGGCGCTGTAGCCGACGTTCGTCACCGTGAGCTCGAAGGGAACTCTCATCCCCACCTCAAGGGCCCGCGGCTCAGGCTCGCAGGGATCGCACGGCTGATCCGGATCGCACGGATCGCAGTAGATGTCCTTCCCGGTGACCAACGCCGGGGCACCCAGACGGATGGTGGTGCTGTCCTCATCGGGGAACACGTCCCCCACATCCTCGTTGAACTCCGGGATCGGCGTCCCCGCTCCGTCCTCGCCTGTGACCACGGCCAGGTTCGTGAGGTACGAGCCGGGTATCGCCTCAGGCATCACCCTCACCCGGTACACCGCTGTCAACGTCCCCCCACTGTTGATCTGGACCGACAAGCCGGCGGCGATCAGCCCCTCGGCGCCGTCAGGGATCCCGAGCGCTCCTGATGCTGATGGGTCATCCACCTCGTATGTCCCGTCCCCGTAGGTCGTGTCGTAGGCGACACCGAACGGCAGCTCGTCCGTGAAGTCCACGTTGTACGCCGTCCCCAACCCCACGTTCCTGATCACGACTTCGTAGACGAGTACATCGCCCCACAGCACGATCGGCGTGGGCCAGATACTCGCCCCATTGCGCAACACATCCGTGATCGCCTTCCTGAGCGCCAGCCCCGGTTCGCGTACCCCGATCTCCGTCGAGTCCTCGTCCGGGTACGTGTCCCCTACGTCGTCGTTGAACTCCGGGATCGGGTTCCCCGCTCCGTCCTCACCCGTCGTCACCGCCTCGTTGATCAGCGGTACTCCCTGCGAGACATCGCTCGTCACCCGTACCCGGTAGACAGCCGTCAGCGTCCCCCCACCGGCGATCGTCGCCCCGATGTCCGCCGTGATCAGACCCGTCTCACCGTCCGCAATCCCCAAGGATCCCGCCGCCGCCGGAGCGTCCACCTCGTAAACGCCATCGCCGAGCGTCGTGTCG
>PWTC01000145.1 GCA_003563005.1 Candidatus Acetothermia bacterium | reverse complement strand
GGCGCCCGGGCCGCCGACGTGCGCGACGTGGCGGAGCGGGTAGTCCGGGTGTTGCTGGACCTCCCGCAATCTCCGGCAGCAGAGCTGTCGGACCGGTCGGTCATCCTGGCTCGCGACCTGACACCCTCGGACACGGTCCTGCTGGACAAATCGTTGGTTCTGGGCTTCTGTACCGCCGAGGGGGGAAAGACGTCCCACACAGCGATTCTTGCGCGCAGCCTGGCTCTCCCGGCGGTCGTCGGCGCCGGGCGGGAGATCCTGGAGATACCCGAGGGCGAGACAGTGGTGCTCGATGGGACGGCCGGCATCCTGATCGTCAGGCCGGACGAGGAGACGGTGGAGGAGTATCAGGAGCGGCAGGAGCGGATCGCATCAACTCTCGAGAAAGCCCGGGAGAAGGCAGACGAGCCCGCCGTGACCCGGGATGGGAAGCGGGTGGAGGTGGTGGCGAACATCGGCAACGTCGCCGGAGCGCAGTCAGCGGTGGAGGCGGGGGCCGAGGGGGTTGGCCTGTTGCGCACCGAGTTCCTCTACCTGGAACGCGATGCTCTGCCCGACGAGGAGGAGCAGTACAAGGCGTATAAGGCCATCGTGGATGTGTTCGGGGATCTACCTGTCATCCTGCGAACCCTGGACATCGGGGGCGACAAGGAGCTTCCCTACCTCGATCTGCCGCAGGAGATGAACCCCTTCCTGGGGGTGCGGGCCATCCGCCTGTGCCTGGCCCGGCCCGAGCTGCTCAAGCCTCAACTGAGAGCGGCGCTTCGGGCCGGGATCGACGGGAATCTGAAGATCATGTTTCCCATGGTCAGCCGCGTGTCGGAGGTCGAGGCGGCGCGGGAGCTGCTGGAGGAGTGCCGACGGGAGCTCGAGGACGAGGGTCAGGAGGTGGCGGGTGACATCGAGATCGGGATTATGATCGAGATCCCGGCCGCCGTGGTGATGGCGGATCGTCTCGCGGAGACGGTGGACTTCTTCTCCATCGGCACGAATGACCTGAGTCAGTACACGATGGCGGCCGACCGGACGAACGCGGACGTGGCGGCCCTGGTCACCGGGTTTCAGCCGGCGGTCCTCCGGCTGGTTCGGGATACGATCGAGGCCGCCCACGGTGGCGGGATATGGGTGGGGCTCTGCGGGGAGCTGGCCGGAGAGCCGTTGGCCATTCCCATTCTCCTCGGGCTGGGCCTGGATGAGTTCAGTATGAACCCACCGGCGATCCCTTTGGCGAAGCAGATCATCCGCCAGCTGACCGTGGATGAGGCTCGAGAGGTCGCCCGGGAGGCCCTCCAGGCGGAAAGCCCCGAGGCCGTCGAGGAGCTGGTGCGAGAGCGCGTCCCCGCAGCTGATCTAAGGTAGTCCGCCGAACGGTGGCCCCCTGGCTGCCAGGCTGGGGTGGCCGTGCCCACCTGAGAGGTGCTATTGTCACGGGAAGGGGGTCGCAGGGCTAGGGAGGGGGACTCCCCGTCGCTGCGCTACTTGTAGCAAGCTCGTCGTTTCGGGCGACTGGAGCAGGCCGAGGTTCGCGGTTACGGCTGCACGGGGCTTAGCTCAGCGCGGTCTGCCTCCGCCCGAGGCTTAGCTTCGCACGCGGCTTAGCTTCGCACGCGGCTTAGCTTCGCACGCGGCTTAGCTTCGCACGCGGCTTAGCTTCGCAAGCTGGGTAAGTGCCACGCACCGACGTGGACTGGCTTGATGCCATTGAGGTGCGCTCCGCGGTCACCTCCGACCACGATTCTCGTCGAATGTGTGTTTGCGCACAACGCCCCGAAATCCGGCGCACAGCGGGTCACTTCTGCGTCTTTAGGGAGACCTGGCATCCCTTAACCCCTACCACAGCTCGTCCAGTGCGGGCGGGACGGCGCTGGACACCGTCCGATATCCCAAACCGCCGTGCCATCACCTAACTGGGATCGCGGATTGCCCGGATTGATGTCTGCCCTTCTTCTTCATATGCCGAATCGACGAGAATCCAAGCGGCCTCCAGGAGCGGCTGGTTGCCCCTCGAGGTGAGCACGGTATAATGGCGTCGATGGTTGTGTGGGGATCTCCGAGCTGGTCATCGATGGCGGCGGCGGTTATGGGCGAAAGAGCGAGGCTCTCGCTGGTGTCCCTTCCCTGGTTGACCGATAAGATGCCTGGATCAGCAGCGTGAACGTGGTGATCGTCGGACCCTTCGGGATGCGGCCCCGCAGCACCATGCGGATACGGGCGCTGCCGATGGCGAAGGTGCTGGCGGCCCGCGGATACGAGGTCACCATGGTGCTGCCACCGTGGCAGAACCATGAGGAGGCGGGGCAGCGGTGGGAGGAGGGTGGCGTGCGCGTCGAGAACATCTCTCTGCCGCCTCGGGTTCCCGGTGTCTTCCAGGGGATGGTGGCCCTCCGCTTAGCTCGCATAGCCCTGGGGCTGCAGCCCGACGTGGTCTATCTCTTCAAGCCCAAGGCCTACAGCGGTTTGACGCACTGGCTCCTGGCCCGCGTGCCCAGGGGTCGCCGTCCCTGGCTCGTGGTGGACACCGATGACTGGGAGGGTCCCGGGGGTTGGAACCAGCTTGGCGAGTACACG
>PWTC01000136.1 GCA_003563005.1 Candidatus Acetothermia bacterium | reverse complement strand
CCCCCGCCTCTTTATACTTCGCCCACGATGCTAGGGTACATCGCAAGGCGCTTCGTGTATATGATCCCCGTACTTCTCGTCATCTCCATCATCAGCTTCTTCGTGATCCAGCTCATGCCGGGGGACTTCACCACAGCGTTTCGGCTCAACCCGCGCTGGAGCCGAGCCGAGATCGAGCGGTTGGAGGCACGCTACGGCCTCGATCGACCGGTATTCGTCCGTTACTGGCGCTGGGTCTCGGGGGTGCCCTTCGGCGACTTCGGCTACTCGATGGAGACGTCCCAGCCGGCGTTCGACGTGCTGTTCAAGGGGCGCATCGGCTGGACGGTGCTCATCTCGTTCGGCACGCTTGCCTTCTCGTGGCTGCTGGCGATCCCCATCGGCATCTACTCAGCGCTGCGACAGTACTCCGTGGGCGATTACACCTTGACCTTCTTCGGTTTCCTGGGCCTCTCCATACCCAACTTCTTCTTGGCGCTCGTGTTGATCTGGCTCCTGGTGGCGGTGTTCGACGTGGGCCAGTACGGGCTGGGTGTGGGGGGGTTGTTCGACGTGCACTACATCAACGCACCGTGGACTTGGGGTAGGTTTGTGAACCTGTTGTGGCACTTGTGGCCGGTGATCATCGTCGTGGGCACGTCGGCCATGGCGAGTCTGATCCGGTACATGCGCGGGCAGATGCTCGATACGCTGAACCAGCAGTACGTCCTGACCGCCCGCGCCAAGGGGCTGAAGGAACGCGTGGTGGTGATCAAGCACGCAGCGCGGAACGCGATCAACCCGCTGATCACCATGCTCGGGCTCTCCTTGCCGAGCCTCTTCTCGGCAGGACTGATGACGTCCATCATCCTCGGCCTACCAACGGTGGAGCGGGCCTATTGGAATGCGCTTCAGCGGCAGGACGAGTACGTGATCATGTCGGGCCTGCTGTTCTTCTCCTTTATGCTCCTTGTGGGCAACCTTCTCGGGGACATCATGCTCGCCTGGGTCGATCCGAGGATCCGCTATGCGTAGGCTGCTGCGGACCTTGTTCTCGCGGAAGGACAAGGTCTACAAGAAGCCCGTCGAGATGGAGGGCGTCAGCCAGTGGCGGCTTGCGTGGCGACGCTTCCGCAGGCACCGGGTGGGGCGGATCGGAGGGGCCATCGTGCTCTTCCTGTTCCTCGTGCTGGTCTTCGCCGAGTTCATCGCCCCGTATCGACATACGCAGACGAGGAGCGGCTTCACCTACGCCCCGCCGACGCGGATCCGCATCTTCGACGAGGAGGGACGGCTCAGCCGTCCGTTCGTGTACGCGACCGAGCGGACGCTCGACCGCGCCACCTGGTCGTATGTGTACACCGAGGACACAAGCGTCAAGTACCCCATTCGTTTCTTCATCCGTGGAGAACCGTACCGGCTCTTCGGGTTCATCCCCACGAACGTCCGGTTGTTCGGGGTGGATGCGCCGGTACGGGTCCACCTGTTCGGCACGGACGAGATGGGGCGGGACCTGTTCTCCCGCATCGTCATGGGGACACGCGTGTCGCTCTTGGTGGGCCCGTTCGTGGTGTTGCTGTCGCTTCCGCTTGCCATCCTGATGGGCGGGGCCTCGGGCTACTACGGCGGAGGCATCGATATGTTCATGCAGCGCGTGTTCGAGGTGATCATGTCCATCCCCGCGCTGCCCTTCTGGCTCGCGCTGGGTACGGCGCTGCCGCGGGACTGGTCGCCGGAGATGCGGTTTTTCGGCATCGTGGCGGTGATGTCCGCCATCGGCTGGGCGGGGACGGCGCGGATCATCCGCGGCATGGTGCTTTCGATCCGGGCCATGGATTTCACCGAGGCAGCGCGGGCGGTGGGGGCGCGCGACCTCAGGATCATCGGGCGCCACATCGTGCCTAACCTGACCTCGTACCTGATCGTCTCGACCACCCTGACGATACCCGGGGCGATCCTCGGGGAGAGCGGCCTCAGCTTCCTCGGGATTGGGATCCACGAGCCCATGGTGAGCTGGGGCCTGCTGCTTTCGAAGGCGACGAACGCGGCGACGATCGAGAGCTACCCATGGATCCTCATCCCGGGGATCTTCATCACGGTGGCCGTGCTCGCCTTCAACTTCCTCGGCGATGCCATGCGGGACGCGTTCGACCCGTTCAAAGTCCTCTGAGCCAGTTCTTCAGGTTCTCCTCAAGCTGAGACAGCGTCACACCGAACACCTCCAGCGAAGCGCTGAACGGGCTCGCGCCGCGGTCGAGGGACTCCCACATGGCACGGAGCCCGGCGCGGCCGTGCACCTCGAGCAGGTAGCGGACGAGCGCGCCGGACTGGGCCTCGGCGAGGGCCTGAGGGTAGACGCCGAACAAAGTCTGGCCGAGGCCGACCCACCGGCGTTCCTCCTGGAGCTGTCGGCGTGCCTCTGCGGCGAAGTCACGGTGCGGCTCGGTGAGGTGTAGGATCAGGCCCTGCACGAGCGTGGTGTACCGCGGGACTCCCATGGGGGACACGGCCTCGAGCACCGTCCGCACGGCGAGGGCCGGTAGTTCCGCCGGGTCTTCCACCCACAGGACGCCCCACGGGACAGGATCGGCCGGAGGGGCTCCGACGAGGTAGAAGACGATGCGGTACGGGAGGACGGCCGTGTCATGGTCCCAGAAGTCGAGGGCCCTGTGGACGCTTTCGAGCGCGTGGTCGAGGTGTACAGCCGCGTCGTGGGCCGGGCCCACCAAGAGGAGCTGGCCACGGGCCGTGCGTGGCGCGTCGGCCAGCTCTCCTAGGACCTGGGCGAGGTCTGCGGGGACGGCGGGGCCCCACGCCTCCAGGGCGGCGCGCGGCTCGCCGAGCGCAAGATGGGCCTGGGCCAGGAGTTCTGCGACCTCAGGCCCTTGTAGGGGCATGAGCCGGTCCAGGGCCTCGCGGGGGCGGCCAGTGTACAGGAGACGTAGCCCCTCAAGGTACTCCTTGTCGCCGCTGGCGGCGAACGCCTCCGCAAGATGCGAGGAGAAGGCGCGAAGCAGTTCCGCACGCTCGAGTCCGACGGCGTCTGCCACGGCGGAAAGCGTAGGTGCTCGCCAGAACAGTTCGAGCCCTCCGCGGCCCCACTCCATCAGAACCCATTCGACCAGTGCGGCGGACAGCGCCTGGGCGGCGCGCCCCCTCTCCTGAGCTGAGCCTGCGCCAGTGCGCAGAAGGATGCGCAAGGCCTCCAGCGACGGAGCCAAGGTCTCCCAGGGGGCGTTCACGGAGAAGTAGAGATCCTCCAGAGGATCGCGCGGCAGCAATCGGTCCGCCTCGTCCCAGAGCATGGCCAGGTCGAGTTCCTCGGCCCACGCTCCTGCCTCGGCAGCCCAGGGGTACTCGGGTTGATCGAGGTACAAGGCGAGGCCTCGCGGAAGCACTAGGTTGCGTGGTCGCGCGAACAGAAGAGAAGCGGCCACCCGGCCGAGGGCGCCCTCCAGGGGGGCTCCCCGGACGTGGTCCGTGAGGGCCACCTCGGTGGCCATCTCCGCGCTGCGTGCCCCGAACCCAGCCGGCAGTTCCTCCAGGCGCGCGTAGAGGTAGACGTACACGGGCCGGCCCAGCTCCTCTTCCGCGATGCCCAGGGTGTCGAGGACGCGTAGCATCGCGCGCTGCACTTCGCGGGCTGCCTTGGGGATGTCGTCGGCCGGAGGCGATGCCTTGAGGTACCGCAGCACGATCGGCTTGGCCTCCAGGCTGGCCAGGGGACTGCGTGCACGCTGCACGGCCGGTTGCACCCAGAAGACGAGCACGCCTGCCACAAGGGCAGCGAGCAATCCCAACCCAAGGCCACCGAGCATCCAGAGGACCTCGCGCCGGACGAGCCAGAGCCTCTGGGTGAGTCCGCGCAGCATACGACCAAGCCTCATCGCAGGGTGAGTATAGAAATGGTCACAGGTGAGGTAAAGGCCGCTTTCCGGGGCCCGGTGCCTTGTGCCCGGGTCAGACGTGCCGACCCAGAAAGCCTGCCAGGAGACGGCCCAAGTCCGCAGCGCGACGACGCGTGGTCTCGATGACCTCCTCGTGGGACAGAGGCTGCTCCGTCACGCCGGCGGCGAGGTTGGTGACGCACGAGATCCCGAGGACGCGGAGGCCCGCGTGGCGGGCCGCGATGACCTCGGGCACGGTGGACATGCCCACGAGGTCTGCCCCGAGGGCGCGGAAGGCGCGGATCTCCGCGGGTGTCTCGTAGGAAGGGCCGAGGGTCGCCAGATAGACGCCTTCCTCAAGCGGGACCGCGAGCTCCGTTCCAACCTCTTTGGCACGCGCGCGTAGCTCCGGGTCGTAGGCATGGGTCATGTCGGGGAAGCGGGGACCCACGTCGTCAAGATTGGGTCCGCGCAGGGGGTTGTCCCCGAGCAGGTTGATGTGATCGGTGATCAGCACGAGGTCTCCCACAGAGAGGCGCTCCGCGATGCCTCCCGAGGCGTTCGTGATCACGAGCGTGCGGACCCCGAGTGCAGCGTAGGCGCGCACGGGAAGGACGATCTCCGACATGGGGCGACCTTCGTACGCGTGGACGCGCCCGCGCTGCACGAGCACAGAGCGGCCGCTGATCTTGCCCACGGTCACCTCACCCGTGTGTCCAGATACGGTGGGGCGCGGGAACCCGGGGATGTCCGCGAACGAGCGCGTGCGGGCATCCTCCAGCCTCAGCACGTCCGAGAGACCTGAGCCGAGCACCACGGCCACCTCAGGGGCACCGAGCTGGCCTAGGCTGTGGGCGGCCCTGTGGATCTGGTCTGGATAAGTGTTCACAGTCCCTCCAAGGATGTCGCGTAGCCGCTTCGGAAGCGTTGCAGTCCTGACTTGATCGCACGTGCGCGTACCTCGGCGATCCCCTTGATCTTCTGGAGCTGCCGGTGGTTCGTGCGCTCGATCTGATCGAGCGTGCCTAGTTCTTCGACGAGCCGCTCGATCACCGACATCGGAAGCCGCGGGACCTTCGACAGAAGCCGGAATCCGCGGGAAGGCACCGGTCGTTCCAGGTCCTCCTCATCGCGGAAGCCCAAGGGGCGGAGGATGGCCTCCGAGGAGAGGCGCTCCTCGCGGCTCAGGGAGGTGATCTCCTCGAGGATCTCGGGGACGGGTCTGCGGCGGCCTTTCTGGAAGTCCATGATGACGAGCTCCAGCTCCTGGCGCACGCCGTGCACGAGGCCGCGGAGCTGGCGCTCGGGGAGCTCCCGGAACGTGCCCAGCTCGACGAACAGCCGGTTGAGTTCCTCTTCGAGCTCGAGCATCTGGATCATCTTCTGGATGACGGCGGCCACGTGGTACGGAAGCACACGGCGCTCGAACTCCAGGGGGGCGAGCTCTCCCAGCAGATCACGCAGCTCGCTGCGGTGGCGATCGAGGATGAGCAGCGCCTGCGAGGACTGGGGCAGCAAGGTCAGCGGATCGCGGATCTCGTGTTCCCAGTCGCCCAGGTACAGGCTTACTTTGCGTCGTTCCTCGGACACGGCGATGACGGGGCGGTTGACCTGGCGAGCGGCCTGTTCGGCGACGCGGTGGCGGGTCCCCGTCTCTTCCGAAGGTAGAGTAGGGTCCGGCACGAGGTGCGCGTTGGCGTAGAGGATGGTGCGCAGCCCTTCGTCCACGATGACAGCGCGGTCCATCTTGGCCAGTTCGGAGACCGCCTCGGGGGTGAACGGCGCATCGAGGCTGAAGCCGGCGGCCACGAGTGGGGCGATCGTCTCGCGATTGGCGACCACCAGAAGCCCTCCCTTGCCTAGCTCCACGATGCGGTCGATCGCCTCGCGCAACGGGGTGCCCGGCGCAGTGCGCTCCAGGATCTCGTCGCGTTCATCCCGCTCGTCTCTCTTTGGCACCATGCCTTAGCTGAGCCCGAGTTGCTCCGCCACCTCCTCGATGCCCTTGACCTGGATCACCTCCAAGGATAGCTTCCCCCGCAACGGCTGCACGGGCAAGATCGCCCGGTCGAACCCGAGCTTGGCGACCTCGCGCAATCGTTCGGGTGCCCTGCGTACGGGACGGATGTCTCCGGAAAGCCCCACCTCGCCGAACACCACGGTGCCTTCGGGGAGGGCCCGTGCACGTACGCTCGACAGCAGCGCAGCGCACGCGCCCAGATCGGCGGCCGGTTCGCGGACCTCGATCCCCCCAGCGGTGGCGAGGTAGCAGTCCTGCATGCCCAGCGTGAGGCCGAGGTGCTTCTCCATCACCGCAAGAAGGACGAGCACTCTGTTCAGCTCGAGTCCCGCCGTGCGCCGTTGGGGTGGGCCGTAGCCGCTGGCGGGCGTGACGAGTGCCTGGATCTCCACGAGGAGGGTCCGGCTGCCCTCCAGTACAGGGACGATCGACGCACCCGGTCCCGGCGTTCCTGAGGAGAGGAACAGGGTCGAAGGGTTCGCAACCTCGGTGAGGCCCTGGACGCCCATTTGGTAGACGGCCACCTCGTCGGTCGCTCCGAACCGGTTCTTCATCGAGCGCAGGATGCGCAGTTGGCCGTCGCGGGTGCCCTCGAGGTAGATGGCCGCGTCCACCAGATGCTCCACCGTCTTGGGCCCGGCAAAGTCTCCCCCTTTGGTGATATGGGAGACGAGCAGGCACACCAGGCCGGCACCCTTGGCCAGGTGGGCGAGGATCGCCGCCGACTCGCGCACCTGGGGAACGCTCCCTATGTCGGGTCCGTCGGCGCGGGCGCGCATCGTCTGGAGCGAGTCGACCACGAGAGCCGTCGGCGCCAGCCGCTCCACGGCGCCGAGCACAGCGTGCAAGTCCTGTTCGGCGAGGAAATAGAGCGCGGGTTGGTCGATTCCTAGTCGGCGCGCCCGGAGGGCCACTTGGCCAGGGGACTCCTCGCCTGAGATGTAGAGGACAGGTCCGCTGCGGGCAGCGAGTGCGCCGGCGAGCTGCAACAGCAGTGTGGACTTGCCGATGCCTGGCTCTCCACCGAGCAGCACCACCGAACCGGGCATGAGTCCCCCTCCGAGGAGATGATCCGTCTCCGGGAACCCGGTAGCGATCCTGGGCAAAGGGGCCTCGCCCAGGGCGCTGAGCGGCTGAGGTGTAGGTGTTGCCTCAGTGGCGCCCCCGGCCGATGGCGCATCCGCCGTTACAAAGCTCTCCCAGGTACCGCAGCCGGGGCATCGGCCCAGCCACTTGGGCGAAATATAGCCGCACCCTTTGCACCGGTACGGCATCTACTCTCGCCTGAACACCATCTCGCCGTCGGCGGCCTCGACGACGATGCGGGCCCCGTCCGGGAACTCCTTGCTGATGATCCGCTCGGAGATGGGGTCCTCGATGAGCCGCTCGATGGCCCGTCGCATGGGGCGAGCACCGTACCTGGTGTCGTAGCCCTGCTCGATCAGCAGTTCCGATGCCGAGGGCGTCAGGACGAGCTCGATGTCATGCTCCTCCTCCAGGCGCGTGCGCAGCCGGGCCAGCAAGAGCTCGGCCACGCCCTTCACCTGCTCCCGCGTCAGGGAGTGGAAGACGATCACATCGTCGAGGCGGTTGCGGAACTCCGGCGAGAACTGGTCCCGGACTTCGCGCTCGACCTTCGATTTCATGTCCCGGTAGGCCTCGACCTCCTCGATCTCCTTTGGGGCGAACCCCATACGGGACTGATCCGTGATGAGCTTGCCGCCGACGTTCGACGTCATGATGAGTGCCGTGTTACGGAAGTCGACCTTGCGGCCATGCGCGTCGGTGAGAATGCCGTCGTCCATCACCTGGAGGAGGATGTTGAACACATCCCGGTGTGCCTTCTCGATCTCGTCGAACAGGACGACCGAGTAGGGGCGCCGACGCACCGCTTCGGTCAGTTCTCCCGCTTCGTCGTACCCCACGTAGCCAGGGGGGGCGCCGATGAGGCGTGACACGGAGAAGCGCTCCATGTACTCGGACATGTCGATGCGGATGAGCGCGTCGTCGTCACCGAACAGGAAAGCAGCTAGGGTACGCGCCAGTTCCGTCTTGCCCACCCCGGTCGGGCCGAGGAACAGGAAGGACCCGATCGGGCGTCGGGGGTCCTTGACGCCGGCGTAGGCCCTACGAATGGCACGGCACACCGCCCGCACCGCCTCTTCCTGGCCCACCAGCCGCTCGTGGATCCGCTCTTCCATATGTACGAGGCGGGCTGTGTCCTCCTCCTGCAGGTGGCGGAGGGGGATGCCCGTCCAATCGGCGACCGTCTCCGCGATCTCCTCGCCGGTCACCACCGGGGTCTCCGGCGTGGCTTGGGCGTCCTGCTCCATTGACTTGAACTGCTCGAGCAGCCCTGTGCGCAGGTCCCGCAGCTTGGCCGCCGTTTCGTAGTTCTGCGCTGCCACCGCCTGCTCTTCCTGGTCCTCGAGCGAGGCGATTTCGTCCATCAGCTGGCGCGCTTCGGGAGGCAGGTCCGTCGCCGCCAGGCGCACGCGGGCCGCGGTCTCGTCGACGAGGTCCACCGCCTTGTCGGGCAGGAACTGATCCGTCAGGTACCGGTCAGCGAGCCGGGCCGCCTGCCGCATCGCGTCGTCGTCGATGCGGACGTTGTGATGCTGTTCGTACTTGTGGCGGAGGCCCTTCAGAATGCCGATCGTGTCCTCGATCGAGGGTTCCTCCACATACACCGTCTTGAACCGGCGCTTCAGGGCCGGATCTTTCTCGATCGACTTCCGATACTCGTCGGGGGTGGCCGTGCCGATGCACTGGATCGCCCCCGAGGCCAGCGGAGGTTTGAGGATCGCCGAAGCGTCGATCGCGCCCTCGGCCCCCCCCGCCCCGACGACCGTCTGGAGCTCGTCGATGAACAGGATGATGTTGTCGGAGGCCATCACATGGTTCAGGATGTTCTTCAGGCGCTGCTCGAACTCCCCGCGGTACTTCGTTCCGGCCACCACGCCGGCCATATCGAGCTCGACGATCTCTTTCTCCGCCAGGACGAGCGGCACGTCGCCGGCCGCGATCCTCTGGGCCAGCCCTTCGACGATCGCCGTCTTGCCCACACCGGACTCTCCGATCACCGCGGGATTGTTCTTCTTCCTGCGGCAGAGGATTTGAACGAGGCGTTCGAGTTGCGCATCGCGACCGATCACGGGGTCGAGGAGCCCCGACTCGGCCTCCTCGACGAGGTTCCGACCGAACTCCCCGAGTTCGCCCGGCAGGCGCGACGCGCGGGGGCTGCGCACTTGCACGCGCCCTTTGCGGGGGTAGAAGTGCGTCCGGGCCGATCGGAGGTCGATCCCATGTGCCCGGAGGACCTCCGCGGCGGTGCACTCCCCCTCGCGAAGCATGGCCAACAGAAGGTGCTCCGGCTCGATGGGCTCGGAGCCCTCACGGCGCGCCTCCTCGTAGGAGAGCTTCATGACCCGACGCAGCCGCTGTGTGGGTTCCAGGTCCTCCGAGGGCAGCCGGATCTTGCCGCGCCCCTTCTGGCGCTCCAGGATCCTTCCCACGCGTTCGTAGGTCAGCCCGTGCTCGGCGAGGAAGCGCTGGGCACGGGAGCCCTCAAGCTTGGTGATCGCGAGGAGGAGGTGTTCCGTCCCCACGTATCGGTGGCGCCACTCACCCGCCTCGTCCTGAGAGGCGGCGAGGAGTTTCATCGCTTCTTTGGAGAACTTCTCGTACATGAGTTCGAGCCTCCCGTTTGGATTATACCCCTTGTGCGTATCGATCCAGGCTGTCCTTGAGCCCTGCCTCGAGGAACACCTGCGCGAGCAGAGCAGCCCTGTCTGCAGCTTGCGTGAGGCGTTCCACCTCTTCGCCGGTTGGAGCCTCAAGCACGTGCCCCGGCAGAGGCCCCCCTGTGGAGGGTCGGCCGATCCCGATTCGGAGCCTGGGGATGTCCTCCGTGCCCAGCGTGGCGATGATGGAGGCCATGCCGCGGTGTCCCCCTGCGCCCCCCCGGGGCCGCAACCGGAGCTCACCTGAAGGCAGGTCGGCATCGTCGAGGACGACCAGGAGTTCCTCTGGTCCGATCCCATGAAGGGCGCACAGCGACGCGACCGCCTCGCCGGAACGGTTCACGAACGTCAGTGGCCGTAGGAGCAGCGCCTCGCCTTGGCGTGCCACCTCACCCCAGGGATAGCGCCGTACCCGCCAACTCCCGGAACCCAGGACTCTCTCCAGGACCCAGAAGCCGGCGTTGTGGCGCGTTGGAGCGTAGGCGACTCCGGGATTTCCCAGGCCGACGACCGCCCTCACTCGGTGGGCTCCACCGCCTCTTCTTCCTCGGCACCCTCTTCGCCTTCGGGTTCCCCGGCCGCGGCCGCGGCAGCCGCAGCTGCAAGGCCCCGCGGCGAGATCAGGGTGACCACGGCGGAGTCATGCGCCAGAAGAGGTTCCACGCCCTCTCCCCAGTTGAGATCGGAAACCAGGATCGATTGACCCATGTCGAGTCGTGAGATGTCGACTTCGATGTAAGGGGGCATCTTGCTGGCGCGCGCGTGCACGTAGATGTACTCATGCAACGTCTCCAACATGCCGCCCTCCTTCACTCCCGGTGAGCTGCCCACCAGGCGGATCGGGACGGCGAGCGTCAACGCCCGGCCCTGTTCAGGAACGTAGAAGTCAACATGCATGAGCCGCTCTGTCGTCGGATGGACTTGGATGTCCTTGAGGAAGACGTGGTACTCCTGGCCGCCCTCGACGTCGAGTTCCACAGCGGTGGATCGGGTGATGGTATCGAAGAGACGCCGGAGGGCGTCCTCGGTGACGGTGATGTGCACGGGTTCGGTGTGGGCGCCGTACACCACGGCCGGCACAAGCCCACGCCGGCGTAGCGCCTTGGGCCGGTCCTCCAGACTGCGGCTCATAGCCTTCACGGTTGCCATGGATCCTCCTAGCTTCGCACGAGGAGATCGCTTACGGATTTCTGCTCGTGGATTCGACGAATCGCGTCCGCCAAGAGCGGCGCCACGGTCACGCACTCCACCTTCGGGTGCTCCGCACGATCCGCCATGTCTATGGTATCGGTGACGAGGACTCGGGTCAACGCGCAACGCTCGATCTGGGACATGGCCTGTCCGGCGAACAGCCCGTGCGTGCAGGCGGCGATCACCCGGCGTGCGCCGGCTTGGGAGAGAGCATCCGCAGCCTGGCACAGGGTCGTCCCCGTGGAGAGGATATCGTCCAGGAGGATCGCCTGTCTTCCGGCGACATCGCCGATCACCTGGAATACCTCCGGGGCTTCGTCGCTGGAATCCTGTCGGTGTTTCTCTACGATCGCCATGGTGCCCTTCGTCTCTTTGGCCAGCCGGCGGGCGCGCCAGACGCCGCCGAGGTCGGGCGAGACGATGACGGCCTGTTCGAGCCAGTCCGCGTGGCGGGCTGCCAGGTACTCCGCGAACAGCTTGTCGGTGCGCAGGTGGTCCACGGGCACGTTGAAGAACCCTTGTATCTGGCCTGCGTGGAGCTCGAGCGTGAGGACACGATCTACTCCAGCCGTCTCCAGGAGGTTGGCGGCGAGCCGTGCGGAGATCGGCACCCGGCCGCGCTTCTTCCTGTCCTGGCGGGCATACCCGAAGTAGGGGATCACGGCACAGATCATGCCCGCCGAGGCCCGCCTCAGGGCGTCCACGATGAGCAGCAGCTCCATCAGATGGTCGTTCACCGGCGGGGCTGTCGGCTGCAGGACGAACACCTCCCGTCCGCGCACCGTCTGGCTGATCTGCACAGAGATCTCCCCGTCCGGGAAGCGGCCGATGTGTGTATGGCACAGTTCGACGCCCAGGATACGGGC
Source organism: Candidatus Acetothermia bacterium (assembly GCA_003563005.1). Classification (GTDB taxonomy): domain Bacteria; phylum Bipolaricaulota; class Bipolaricaulia; order Bipolaricaulales; family Bipolaricaulaceae; genus PWTC01. Next base: position 18,896 of record PWTC01000136.1, on the reverse strand, counting down.
CACGGCAGCTCCGAGCTGCGTGTTCGCGGTTCCGGAGAGCAGGCTGAGCTCGCTCACGGTTCCTCCCTCCCTCTCACCCAGTCGTGCTTGACCACTTGGCGCGACCGCCCCAGCGCCAGTGCGTACGGGGGAACGTCCTCGGTGATGACCGACCCGGCGGCCACGACCGCGTGGGCTCCGATGGAGACAGGGGCCACGAGCGAAGCATGGGTCCCGACAAACGCGCCCTCCCCAATGGTGGTGCGATGCTTGCGACGGCCGTCGAAGTTGCAGGTGACCGTGCCCGCGCCGATGTTGGCACCGGGACCGATGTCGGCGTCGCCGATGTAGGCGAGGTGCCCTGCCTTAGCAGCCTCCCCCAGGGATGCCTCTTTGATCTCCACGAAGTTGCCCACCCGTGCACGCGCCCCGATGCGCGCGCCCGGGCGGAGGTGGGCGAAGGGTCCGATGCGCGCTTCAGGGCCCACCCAGGCGCCCTCCAGCGACGAGAAGCGCACCCAAACACCGTTGGCAAGCTGGGTGTCCACGAGCTCGCTGTGGGGACCCACCGTGCAGTCGCGGCCGATACGTGTCAATCCCCGCAGGAGCGTGCCGGGCCAGAGGATGGTGTCCTCGCCCACAGTCACGTCCAGTTCGACGTAGGTGTCCCCTGGGTTGATGATCGTGACCCCTGCTTCCATGAGGTTCGCCAAGAGGCGTTGCTGCAGCATCGCCTCGCAGAGGGCGAGCTCACGCCGGTCGTTGATGCCGCGCAGCTGGTCGGGGTAGGGCCAGGGCACGCCGTGGCAGCGGCCTTGGGCGGCGGGCACGAGGTCCGTCAGGTAGTACTCGCCCTGCGCGTTGGAGGTAGAGAGCCCGGCGAGGTGTTCCCAGAGCGCAGGGGTGTTACGAAGGCAGAAGATGCCGCTGTTCACTTCGTTGATGGAGCGTTCCTCCACCGTGGCATCGGCCGCCTCAACGATGCGCGTCACGCGGCCTTCCTCACGTACGACCCGGCCGTACCGGCCGGGCTCCTGCGGGGAGAAGGTCAGGAACGAGACATCGACCTGTTGGCGGACATGTTCGGTCACCAGTCGCTCGAGGGCGTGGGAGGTAAGGAGGGGCACATCGCCGGGGAGGACGAGCAGGGTCTCCGCAGTCACCGCTTCCCGCGCGGCGAGCAACGCGTGCCCGGTTCCCAGGGGCTCCCCTTGGTCCACGAACGTGAGCGCGCGCCCTGAGAAGGTCGCCTGAACATCCTCCCCTCCGTGGCCCACCACCACCGCGATGCGCTGTGGCGACAGCGCCTCCGCTGCCCGCAGCACATGCTCCAAGACGGGCTGTCCACCTAGAGGATGCAGGACCTTGGGACGACGGGATCTCATCCGGGTGCCCTTGCCAGCTGCCAGCACCACCACATCCAGACCTTTGTTCATCGGCGCGCCTGCACTATAGCGGGCCCGTCGCCGAGTCGCAAAGCGTGCGGTTGAAGCGTTGGGAAGCGCTCCCTATACTACGACGCTAGGAGGTCAAGATGCGCATCTTTTCCGGCATTCAGCCCACGGGCGTCCTGCACATCGGGAACTACCTCGGTGCGGTCCGCCGGTGGGTCGAACTCCAGGAGACCGCGGAGTGTCTGTACTGCGTGGTCGACTACCACGCGTTGACGAGCGAGGCCTCCAGCCCCGATGAGCTTGGCGGCGCGTGGCGGGGTCTGGTGCTGGATCTCATGGCCTGTGGTATCGATCCCGACCGCGCGATCCTGTTCCGCCAGTCGGACGTGCCCGAACACACGGAGTTATGCTGGATCTTGAGTTGTGTGACGTCGTTCGGCGATCTGGCACGGATGACGCAGTTCAAGGAAAAGTCCCGCGGGCAGCAGTTCGTGAATGTGGGACTCTTCATCTACCCCGTGCTGCAGGCGGCGGACATCCTGCTCTATCTGGCGGACCACGTCCCCGTGGGGGAGGACCAACTGCAGCACCTGGAACTGGCCAGGCGCATCGCCCGGCGGTTCAACGGTCGCTACGGCGAGGTGTTCCCCGAGCCGGAACCTCTGCTGGGAGAAGGCGCGCGCATCATGTCTCTGGCCGACCCGGAGCGGAAGATGAGCAAGTCTGCCGGGCCCGAGCACGTGGTGGGGTTGTTCGACCCCGAGGACGAGATCCGGGCGAAGGTGCGCACCGCGGTCACGGACACTGGGCTGACCCCCGGCCAGGACATGTCGCCCGGGGTGGCGAACCTGTTCCGCCTGCTGGAGCTCGTGGCGCCCGGCGAAGTGGTGGAGGCGTTCAAAGGGGACCACGCAGCGGGTAGGCTCATGTACCGGGACCTCAAGGCGAGCCTCCAGGAACATCTCCTGACCACGCTCGCCCCGCTCCGGGAGCGCCGGCGGGAGCTTGCGGTTTCGGTCGATGTGGAGGCCGTGCTCGCGGGAGGGGCCGAGCGGGCGCGGGCCATCGCACGGGCGGTGATTGCCGACGCACGGCAGTGCGTCGGACTGTGAGCCACCTCCGTCAGGAAGTGAGGACGAGCACGCCGCGGGCGAGCAGCCCGAGCACCAGCGCCAGCCCGGTCGTCCCCCCCAGCACGAGCGCCGCCCGGCGCGCGCCGAGCTCGCGGCCCAGGGCGGCCACCGTGGCCAAGCACGGGACGTAGAACAACAGGAACAGCGTGAACACGATCATCTGCGCCCCGGTGAGGACGGCTCCCAAGTCCGTTGTCCCCAGGGCTTGGGCGAGCATGACCAGGGAGAGCTCCTTACGCAGGACGCCGAACACGAGAGGTACACCCGTTTCGGCTGGCAGCCCGAGCGGCCAGGTGAGAAAGCGGGTGGCCATATCCAGGCTCCCCGTCCATCCGAAGGCCTCGATCACCGCCAGCGCGGCGCTGCTCACCACGAGCAGCGGCCAGGCGACGCGGACGAACTCCCGCAGGCGGAGCCAGACCTTGGCCGCTATGGTACGCAGCGCGGGCTGGCGATAGGCAGGGATCTCCAGGATCAGCCCGGGCCCCCGGCCGGGCATCAGCTTGCTCAAGGCCCAGCCCACCAACGCCACGACGAAGATGTTCAGGATGTAGAGCCCGAAAGCGGCGACAGGTCCGACGAACCTGCCCACGAGGCCCATCACCACGATGGTCCGCCCCGCGCAGGGGATCATGCTTGCCAGAGCCGCGGTGATCGTCCGGTCACGGTCCTCCTCGAGGATGCGGGTGGCCATCACTGCAGGGACGGAGCAGCCGTACCCGAGGAGCAGCGGCACGACGCTTTTCCCATGGAGGCCGATACGGTGCATGAACGTGTCCATGAGGAACCCCACGCGAGGCAGGTAGCCCACGTCCTCGAGCAGCGCCAGCAAGATGAGGAAGGGTACCAGGAAAGGCAATACGATCGCGATCCCGGCCCAGAGGCCCTCCATGGCCCCGGCGAGGAGTTGCCCCCCCACGCCGGGCAGGGTTCCGGCGATCGCCTCGGACATGCCTTCCAGAGGTGGCAGGAGCAGCCCTTCCAACCATTCGCCCACGTAGAACACGATGACAAACACCCCCAGGAGCACTGCGGCCAGGAGGGGATACGCCAAGAAGCGGTGCATGACGATGTCATCGGCGCGCTCCCGCCAGCTCACGCGTGCCCGGGTGACGAGCGCCACGTCCTCGAACAGGCGCATGGCAGCGGCGTGGCGCTCCGCGGACAAGATGAGGTCCACATCTTCCCCTCGTGAGGCTGTGAGCGGGGCTCGGATCGCTACGATGCTATCCTGAAGAGATTCCGGTGTCCCAATCTCTCCTCCCAAGAGCTGCATCGCCAGGTGGCGAGGGGGCAGGGTGGCCAGAGACATGGAAAGGGCATCCCGCCCTTCCTCTAGCACGGCCGTCAGCGCTCTCTCCACATCTGCGCTGTAGGCCGGGGGTGTCGCTGGGCATGCGCGTGCTGCGGCGCTGGCCAGGTCCCTGAGCCCCACGCCGCGAGAGGCGACCGTGGCCACAACAGGCACACCGAGGGCCTCGCCGAGCCTCTCCACATCGATCTTGACCCCCTTGTGTTCCGCCTCGTCCATCATGTTCAGGCAGAGCACCATGGGGATCCCCAGCTCGGCCAGCTCGAGCGTCAACTCGAGCGAGCGGGCCAGCAGGGACGCGTCGAGTACGTTGACCACGGCGTCAACGTCCCCGGAGAGCAGATATTCTCGGGTTACGCGTTCAGCGCGGTCGCTGCTGTACAGCGAGTAGGTGCCCGGCAGATCGACCACATCCACGTGTCTGCCGCCCAACGTCGCACGCCCGTGCAGCGCCTCGACCGTTGTTCCGGGGAAGTTCGATGCCACAGCGCGGTAGCCCACCAGGCCGTTGAACACGGTGGACTTCCCGGAGTTGGGCTGTCCCACAAGGGCGACACGTGGCCGTTGGGAGCTCACTGCGGCGCCACCGTGATCCGACGGGCCACGCCACGCCCCAAGGCGATGCGCGTTCCGTTGACCTCGACCAAGATCGGACCACGTCGTGGTCCTTGGGGAATGCGGCGCAGGAGGGCTCCGGTGCGGATGCCCAGCTGGGCCAGTCTGCGCACCAGGCCATGCCCACCGCTGATGTCCACGATGCGCATCACACTGTCGGCGGGAGACGCATCCAACGGGACTTGTGAAGAAGAGAAACTCATTTTCAAGTTTGTAGTGTACCGGTGTCCTCCCTGGGCGTGCAAGGGACATGGCTCCCCTGCACGCGCGGCACGCGTGCCAGCCGGCGGTGGACACGAGGGATGTTCGTGCGCCGGCGATCCCCGTACCCTCGGGCCACGATGCCCAAGCTCGGTGTTCTCGCCATTGCCCTGTTCGCAGCAGCCGTGGGACTCCTTCTCTTGGCCGGGGTATCGCAGCAGCATGTGACGCCCGGACCGGACACGCAACGACGCTGGACCGTCGTCGTCGATGCCGGGCACGGAGGCCACGACCCAGGGGCAGTTGTGGACGGAGTGCAGGAGAAGGACATCGCACTCTCCCTGGCCCTCAGAGTGGCGGCCTATGCGGACGCGTACCCAGAGCTCGAAGTGCTCCTCACAAGGGCGTCGGACCGCTACGTCGAGCTCGTCGACCGGGTGCGTCTCGCCGAGGCCGTCGGGGCGGACCTGTACCTCTCGGTCCATGCCAACGCGAACGCCGCGCCGTCGATCTGCGGTGTCGAGACCTGGGTGCACTCGGCCGTGGCGCGAAGCAATCCCAGCTGGGCGCTTGCCGAAGCAGTACAGGCTGCGGTCGTGCGTGCGACCGGGGCACCGGATCGCGGGGTACTCCAGCAGCAGCTCTACCTGAGGCACACCTACCTACCGGCTGCACTGGTAGAGGTGGGCTACATGACCTGTCCGGCGGAGCTTCCGCGGCTGCTCGACACGGCGTACCAGGAACGGATCGCCCGCGGGATCGTGGACGGATTGCTCGCCTACCTCCGCACCCATGGCTGAGCCCCCCAATGGGGTCAGAGCTTTATTTTTGGTGTCACGTGTCCTCACCTTGGGACATCTGTCCCAGCCAAGGGACAAACGACACCAAAAATAAAGCTCTGACCCCTTGTTTAGGCGCGTACGGTGGTGGGGACGAGGCTGGACAGACGGCGGGCTATCGTCCGGAGTTCGTCGCCGGTTAAGGCGGGTCTTCCGCGCAGTTCTTCGTCCAGGAGCTGTTTTTCCTCCGGGGCGACGAACGGCTGGAGCACGAGGCGCCTGGCTCCGGAGACCCGGGCGGCGACCGCGGCAAGGGCGTGTTCGTCGAGGCCTGGGGCCACGGTGATGCGAAACTCGTAGTCCGGTGCGCGTTCCCGGACGAGAGCCATCGACGCCTGTACCCGCTCCGTGACGTCAGCGACAAGCTTCGATTCTGAACTGCCGTCGGAGACAAGCTCCGACGCTACTCGGTCGTCGGAGACAAGCTCCGATGCTGCAGGGCGGGGGGGGAGGAGACCGGTGAACTCACCATACCGGGCGAAAGGGGCCTTGACGTCGACGGCGACATAGTCCACCAGCCCTGCTGTGAGGGCCTTGGCGAGGACCTGGGGCCGCGTCCCATTGGTGTCCAGCTTTACCGCCAGCCCGCGGGCCTTGATCTCCTCCAGGAAGGGGAGGAGGTCCGCCTGAAGGGTCGGCTCGCCGCCGGTTACGGCTACCCCGTCGAGAAAGCCCCGTCGTGCACTGAGCCCAGCGAAGATCCGCGCACACGGGATGCGCGGGAGGGAGAGGGCCTGCTCGGGCAGAACGAGCTCGGCGTTGTAACAGAACGGGCAGCGCAAGTTGCAGCCGATCGTCCAGACGATCGCGGCCACGCGGTCCGGGAAGTCGACGAGGGACGTCCACCGGACGGCGGAGATCTCCATGCCGGCCGGCTCAGACAGCGACACCCCGCGTCGGGCGGAATACCTTGCGTTCGCGGAATTCGGTTTGCTTACCCGTGTTCCACTGTTCGACTGGGCGGAGGTACCCGACCACCCGTGAGTACACCTCGGTGCGTGCCCCGCATTGGCCACATGTCGGGTGCTCTCCGGCCAGGTATCCGTGCTCGGGGCAGACGGAGAAGGTCGGGGTGAGCGTCAGGTAAGGCGTGCGGAAGCCTTCCATCGTCTTGCGCACCAGACGTCTGGCGGCCTCGGGGCTCGGGAGCCGTTCGCCCAGCCACGCATGGAAGACGGTACCTCCCGTGTATCGGGTCTGTAGGGGCTCCTGCAGCCGCAATGCCTCGAACAGGTCATCGGTGAGCCCCACGGGCAGCTGTGAGGAGTTCGTGTAGTACGGGGCCCTGCCGTTGACGTGGTGGGTGCCTCCGGCCACGATGATGTCAGGATGACGCTTGCTGTCGAGCATCGCCAGGCGGAAGCTCGCTCCTTCCGCCGGCGTGGCCTCGAGGTTCCACAGTTGACCGCTTTCGGCCTGGTAGTCGGCCAGACGCTGCCGCATGAAGTCGAGCACGCGGGCAGCGAACGCCACGCCCTGATCGGTGGCCACCGTGCACCCCAGCAGGTTCAGCGCGGCCTCGTTCATGCCGATGATGCCGATGGTGGAGAAGTGGTTGGCCCAATAGGTGCCGGTGGCCTGGTGCACTGCCCGCAGGTAGAAGCGGGAGTAAGGGTACAACCCTTGTTCCGTGAGGCGCTCGAGCGCCTTTCGCTTGATCTCGAGCGATCTGCGGGCGGTGTCCATCACCCCTGCGAGGCGCTCGAGGAAGTCCTGCTCGTTGCGGGCCGCGTAGGCCAGTCGCGGTAGGTTCACGGTGACCACGCCGATCGAACCCGTGAGGGGGTTCGACCCAAACAGCCCTCCTCCGCGATGCTTCAGCTCGCGGGTGTCCAGCCGGAGGCGGCAACACATGCTGCGGGCGTCCTCGGGGCGCATGTCCGAGTTCACGAAGTTGGCGAAGTAGGGGATGCCGTACCTGGCGGTCATCTCCCAGACCGGATCGAGCTTGGGGTTGTCCCACTCGAACTCAGGCACGATGTTGTACGTGGGGATGGGGAAGGTGAACACGCGGCCACGCGCGTCGCCTGCCCCCAAGACCTCTGCCAGGGCGCGGTTGACCAGGTCCATCTCCTCTTGGAAGTCCCCGTACGTGCCGAACGGGCGGCCGCCCACCGAGGTCGGCGCGGTCGCGAGGTCCTTGGGCACTTTGAGATCGAGCGTCACGTTGCTGAACGGCGTTTGAAATCCCACGCGGGTGGGGACGTTCAGGTTGTACACGAACTCCTGGATCGCCTGCCTGACATCTCCGTAGGCCATCCGGTCACGGGCCACGAAGGGGGCGAGGTAGGTATCCAGTCCCGAAAACGCCTGGGCCCCGGCCGCCTCCCCCTGCAGCGTGTAGAGGAAGTTGGCCGCCTGTAGCAAGGCCACGCGGAAGTGCTTGGCCGGGTGCGACTCGACCTTGCCCCGTACGCCACGGAATCCTACGTTGAGCAGATCCTGCAGGTCCCATCCTACGCAATAGGGGCCTAAAGTGCCGAGGTCATGGATATGCAAATCACCTTGTTCATGTGCACGGCGCAGGGGGGTGGGGTAGATGCGGTCCAGCCAGTACCGGGAGATGAGCTTGTCCGTCAGGAACACGTTGAGTCCCTGCAAGGAGAACGACATGTTGGAGTTCTCTTTGACCCGCCAGTCCGAGCCGTTGAGATACTGCTCGACGAGGGAGGGGTCGATGAGCGCCTTGAGTTCCCGGAGCTGCTTGTGTTGGTGCCGGTACAGGATGTAGGCGCGAGCTGCGTCGGCTAGACCCGCCTTCATGAGGACTTCTTCGACGATGTCCTGAATCTCCTCGACGTCGGGAGGACCGAACAGGCCGACGTAGCGCGCCTCGAGGGTGGCGACCACCTTCTGAGTCAGCTCCTCGACTGGGGCATCTGCCGGGCCGGCTTCCCGCACTGCCTTGCTGATCGCGGTCGCGATCCTCTCAGGAGCGAACGGCACGACCCTTCCATCACGCTTGCGCACGGACTGAACCATGGTCCCCCCTTCCCCGGTCCCGGCGACGGGGCCGTAGACCCAAAGAGCACGACGGGTACAACGATGTAGCGTGCCGCGGAGCCTCCACGGCGCGGTGTAATGTCCATTACCATAGCCCCGCCGAGGGGGGTAAGGCAACCGGAAGTTCGTCCCCCGGTTGCGCGTCCGGGGGTGTGGAGCTAACATGTGGGCCGGAATTTCCTATGAGACGAGGAGGGGATTTCACATTCCCAATACGCGTTCTGCAAAGCGGCAACTGAGGAAGAGCTTGGTCAACCGGGCGCACAACCAGATGCGCAGGAGCGCCGTCCGATACTGGCGCGGGCAAGTGACGCGAAAGCTCGCAGGCGGCGACCGTGAGGGTGCTGCACAAGCGCTGCCGAGCTACTACGCGGCCTTGGACAAGGCCGCCAAGCGGGGCGTCATCCATCCTAATCGTGCTGCGCGGATGAAGGCCCGGATGACGAAGCGTCTGGAACGGGCTTAAGCCCCGAGGTTGAAATGACAAACTACGACTTCCTAGGCAAGGCGAAGTACTTCGTGCCGCTGTCTGTTGCGCTCGTCGTGATCAGCATCGTGCTGATGCTGACGATGGGGTTGCGAGCGGGGATCGATTTCACGGGTGGGTCTCAGTTCACCGTCTACTACCCGCCGGACACCGTGGTCGCCAACGAGGACATCCGTGCCTACTTCGCGCGTTACGAAGCGGAGGGCATCGCGCCTGCTGACATCACCGTCACCAGCACCACACTGCGCGATGAGGAGCGTGGCCTCACCCTGCCTGGGAAGATCATCACCATCGCCCTCGACTTCGACCAGCAGCGGGCGCTCGTGGAACGCATCGAGAGGGAGTTGCGCGCGCCTCCCGGGGACGCAGGCGTCCCTGCCCCCTACCAGCCACCCGGGGGCACCGCCATGATCGACACGTACAAGGTCGGCGGGCAGGTGGCCGCGGAGCTGGTGAACCGCGCGTGGCAGGCGATCCTCATCGCCATCGGCGGTATCCTCGTCTACCTCTCCTGGCGCTTCCGGTTACGCTATGCAGTGGGGGCCATCGTGGCGCTGTTGCACGATGTGATCATCGCGCTGGGGATCTTCGCGCTGTTCCGGGTGGAGATCAGCCTGCCTGTGATCGCCGCGTTCCTCACCATCGTCGGATACTCGCTCAACGACACGATCGTCATCTACGACCGCGTGCGGGAGAACCTGGGAGCCTCGCGCAAGGCCCCCATCTTCGACGTCATCAACCGTTCCGTGAACCAATCGCTGAGCCGTTCGATCAACACGAGCGTGTCGACGCTGATACCGGTTACGATCCTGTACGCGTTCGGAGGTCCGGCGCTGCAGGCGTTCGCCCTCGCCCTGCTGATCGGCGTGCTGGTGGGGACGTACTCCTCGTTCTTCGTTGCCAATCCGGTGCTCTACCGGTGGACGCTGGCCTCGGAGGCGGCGAAGGGGAAGAAGAGAACGCGCCGCTGATCGCTGGTCGCGCTTAAGGGGCGCCGGATGGCGCTTGCCGGCCAGGGAGCGCCGGATGTGCCCCAGGGCGATGTGGTAACCCAGGAACGGCACACACCACAGCCGCGTGATCCTGCGAGGTTGGACGGTGACCCGCCATAGCCATTCGAGCCCGTTGCGGCGCACCCATGCTGGGGCGCGGCGGCACCGTCCTGCCCAGAAGTCCAGCGTGCCCCCGACACCGAGCAGTGCGCCACCGGCGTGTCGATGCGCGAGGATCCATCGTTCCTGTCGGGGGAACCCCATACCTACGAACACCAGGTCGGGGTGGAGGGCGGCGATGTCCGCGACGGGGCCGGATCCGGAGAAGTAGCCGTGGTGAGTGCCGACGATCCGAAGGCCTGGCATGGCATGGGCGAGTGCGCCCGCGGCCTCCTCGGCGACGCCCGGTCTGCCGCCTAGGAGGTAGACGCGGAGGCCCCTTTCCTGCGCGGCGGCACACAAGAGGCCTGCCAGATCCGCGCCGGGACAACGGGGCATCACGTTCCCATAGGCCCGTGCCGCCCAGGCGACGCCCGTGCCGTCGCAGGCGACGAGATCCGCATTTCGGTACAGGTCTGCAAGGTGCGGTTGGATGAGCGTGCGGGACATAGCCCAGGCATCGGGGGTGAACACGGCCAGCCCGCGCTCCCCCGAGGCAATGCGCTCCACCAACCTGGTCGCAAGCGCCGCGGTGTCGAGGGGGACGAGGGGGACACCGAGGACGTCTACGTGCCCACATGCCGGCGTTGCCCGGCGGGGCGGGCCGAGGAGGAGTGTGCGCAGGCTCACCGGACCGGTTCGATGATCACGCGCCTCCCCGAGCCCTGCCCGACGGAGTAGGTGCGCACCTGGGTGCTGTCGACCAACGTCACGTGCACCCACCTACGGTCGGCAGCGCTCATCGGAGGCAGGCGCACCTTGCGCCCCGTGGTCACGGCTTCCTCGGCCCAGGCCTGGACGCGGGCCGCCAGTTTCTCCCGGTGATCGGCTATGGCCCCGTTGATGTCCAAGACGAACCGGATGTCCTTTCGGAGCACCCGGCGGAGATGAAGGCGCAGGATGTGGCTGAGCGATCGGAGCATCCCTGGGTCGTCGGTGAGCACGCGGAACGGCCCGGTGAGGTTGACGTAGTACTCCCCCCCGGCTGTGAGCGAAGCGGACACCGAGCCCTGCTCCCCTAGTGTGTCGAGGATGGAAGATAGGAACAGCTCCGCGGCCTCAGTCGTCTTCCGCTCCATCTGGCCTCGGTGCTGGGCGGCGGGTCTCCTCCCGCGCCAGCTCCCACTCCACGATCGCTTGCTGGCCCACCTGGAGGGCGGTGGTGAAGAACCAATAGAGCCACAACCCGGCCGGCCAGTTCAGGAACATGACCGCCATGATGATCGGGAACAGCCATCCGATGAGCTGAGTCCCGCCTGCAGCCGGTGTGGCCATCCGCCGCTGGCTGAGCCACTGCTGGAAGAGCATGAGGCCGGTGGTCAAGATCACGAGGATGTAGAACGGATCAGGTCCGGATAGGTCGCGAATCCAGATGAAGCCGGGGCTCAGCTTGATCTGCTCGGCGGAGTAGATGATCGCCTGCCACAGCAGGATCAGCAGGGGGAACTGGAGGAGCATCGGCAGGCAACCCCCGAGGGGATTCACCCGTTCCTTGCGATAAAGCTCCATCATCTGCTTTTGCAGAGTGGCACGGTCGTCCTTGTACTTCTCCTGGAGCTTTTGGATCTTGGGCTGAAGGCGCTGCATCTTGGCCATCGAGTGGAGCTGTTTTCGGGTGAGCGGGTAGAGGAGCACGCGGGTGAGCAGCGTGAACAGGAGGATCGCCCAGCCGTAGTTCCCCGTGGCGCGGTACAGCCACTCCAGGAAACGCATCACGTAGATCAGGAACTGAGAGAAAAGGCCCACCTCTCCCAGTTCCTCGAGCCCCGCGGCCTCGAGGATCAAGTAGCGATTGCGGCCCGAGTAGAGCGTGCCTTCGATCACAAGCAGGTCGGGTGCGTCGCCAACGCTGACCCCGAACACCGGCTGGCCTGCGGGGTTGAACGCATCGCGCCCTACGAGCGGCTCGAGGTAGGGGTTGTCCATGAAGCGGAGGAAGTACACCATGTCTTTGGTGACCAGCCCCACGCCTTCGAATCTCGTGTACGCGCCGGGGCCCAACGGAGCTTCGTGCACGTTGCCGTCGTACAGGTACACCGCACGCTGCCCTGAGGGGAGATGCCCCAGCACGATCTGCAGCGCGCGGCCGGGCGCGGCGATCTCCAGCCGCACGTCCAACGTATACATGCTGTCCCCACGAACGGCGAACCGTTTGGTGGCCTCCAAGGCCTCGCCCGCGTGGCTCAGGCTGAGGACGCCTTCCTCTTCGGACGGCTGCGTCAGTGTGCCCGCGTAGCGCCCGTCCTCGGGGACCCCATCGATCCAGATCTCAAAGGGGCGACTGGCTCCTGGGGCGAACGCGGTGCGGTCGCGATCGCTCTCCCACCCGGGAACCGCATCCACAGGCTGTTCCCTGAACGTGGCGAAGTGGAGGAAAGCGCTGGTGAGCGTCCCCCGTACCTCGGAGAACCTGTAGCGGACGAGCAGCGTCTCCAGCCGGTATTCCCGGTGATCGGCGACCTGCTCGATCTCGACCTCGACCGGAGCCCCCAAGGCTCCAGTCGGGAACGCCAGGATCCCCAGAGCGACAGCGAGAAGGGCGATACGGGTTCTGAACATGCCGAAGCGGACTTTACCCGTGTCCAAGGAGGTGCGCAAGCGGTTGTGGTCGCGGGGCGGGCTCAAGTACACTGCCCACCGGGTACACTCGATGTTCACCGGCATCGTTCAACTGCTGGGCACGCTGTCGCGCCGCGAGCCGTGTAGGATCTGGCTTGCTGTGGATGGCTACGTCCCCGCAGAGGGTGCCAGCGTCGCTGTCAACGGTGCTTGCCTTACTGTGGCCGCTGTGGCGAAAGGAATGGTGGGCTTCGATGTCTCCGAGGAGACGTTGCAGCGCACGACCCTGGCGACGCTGCGACTCGGGCAGCGGGTGAACCTGGAGCCGGCGCTTGCCGTGGGCGAGGCGCTGGGGGGGCACCTCGTGTTGGGGCATGTGGACGCTGTCGGTAAGGTAGCTTTGCTCACGCGGCGTGGGGCGGATGTGTTGCTCGGGATCAGCTACCCGGAGGCGTTCGCGGAGCTCCTGACGGACAAGGGCGCGGTGGCCGTGGACGGGATGAGTTTGACGCCGTTCGCCGTGACCGGTTCCTCGTTCCGCTGCGCCGTGCTTCCGTACACATGGGAGCACACGAATCTGATGGAGCGGCACGTCGGGGACCTCGTGAACCTGGAGTTCGATGTGCTTGCCAAATACGTGCGCACATGGAGGGAACGATGAGTTTCGTGTCAGTGGAGGAGGCGGTCGCGGGCATGCGGCAAGGCCGGATGATCGTGGTGGTGGACGATGAGGACCGCGAGAACGAGGGGGATCTCGTCATGGCGGCCCGATGGGCCACGCCGGAGGCGATCGCGTTCATGGCCTGCGAGGGACGGGGGCTCATCTGCGCGCCCATGACCGCCGAGCGCGCCGCCCGGCTCGACTTGCGGGCCATGGTGACGCCCCCCGCCGACGTTCACCAGACCGCGTTCACCGTGACCGTCGACGCTCGTGACGGTATCACCACCGGGATCTCGGCGCACGACCGTGCCAGGACGATCCGAGTACTGGCCGACCCGGCGACCACGGCCGACGACCTCGTGCGGCCTGGGCATGTGTTCCCGCTCGTCGCCCGGGAGGGAGGCGTCCTGCGACGTGCGGGGCACACCGAGGCCACGGTGGACCTGTGCCGCCTCGCCGGCGTGGAGCCGGTAGGTGTCATCTGCGAGATCATGTGCGACGATGGCACCATGGCCCGCCTTCCCCAGCTCCAGGCGTTCGCCGAGCGCCATGGCTTGCCGATCCTGACCATCGCGGACCTCATCGCGTATCGTAAGCGCAGCGAGGTGCTGGTGGATCGAGTGGCGGAGGCCGAGCTCCCCACTCTGTGGGGTGCCTTCCGCATCGTCACCTTCCGCGATCGCCTGACGGGCCAAGAACACGTGGCGCTCGTCATGGGCGACGTCTCAGGAGAGAAGCCTGTACTGGTAAGGGTTCACTCGGAGTGCCTCACCGGCGATGCGCTCGGTTCGCTCCGATGCGACTGCCGTGACCAGCTGCACGCGGCGCTCAAGATGATCGCCGCCGAGGGGCGCGGTGTGCTGCTCTACATGCGCCAGGAAGGGCGCGGCATCGGCCTGGCGAGCAAGGTCTGCGCCTATCAGCTTCAGGATGCCGGCCTGGACACGGTGGAGGCCAACCTCCGCCTGGGGTACCCGGCGGACCTCAGGGACTACGGGATCGGGGCGCAGATCCTCTCGGAGCTGGGGCTACGCGCGATCCGCCTGCTCACGAACAACCCCAAGAAGGTCGCCGGTCTGACGGGACACGAGCTTGAGATCGTGGAACAGCTGCCTGTAGAGAGCGATCCGAACCCGCACAACCAGAAGTACCTCCGGGCGAAGAAGGAGAAGCTCGGCCACAATCTGTCCAAGGTGTGAGGAGGCGTCATGAGGATAGTCGAAGGGATGCTGGACGGCAGGGGACTGAAGGTGGGCATCGTGGTCTCGCGCTTCAACGACCTCGTGACGCGTGAGCTTCTGGGAGGGGCGCGTGACCGCCTGTGCCGCTTGGGGGTCGAGGAGGAGAGCATTCAGGTGCTATGGGTCCCGGGTGCGTTCGAACTGCCGCGGGCGGTTCGCCTGGCCGCCCAGCGGGGCGAGGTAGACGGCGTGCTAGCGCTCGGGGCGGTTGTGCGCGGGGCGACGCCGCATTTTGACTACATCGCCGCTGAGGTCGCCAAGGGGCTTGCTCACTTAGCACTCGACCTCTCTGTCCCAGTCTCGTTCGGCGTGGTGACGGCCGACACCCAGGACCAAGCGCTTGAGCGGTCCGGAGGGAAGGTCGGCAACAAGGGCGCCCAGGCGGCGGAGGCGCTGGTGGAGATGATCCGCCTGGAGCAGGAGTTCGCCGGATGAGATTGGCCAGCGTACGGGGCATGCGCGACATCCTGCCCGCGGAGACGGGCTTGTGGCAGGGTGTGGAGGGCGCCATTCGAGAACTGTTCGGGCGCTATGCCTACCGTGAGATCCGCCCTCCGGTGGTGGAGCTTGCGGAGCTCTTCGCGCGCGGCGTCGGAGCGGAAACGGACATCGTGCACAAAGAGATGTACGTCTTCCCGGATCGTAAGGGGCAGATGCTCGCCCTGCGCCCCGAGGCGACCGCCTCTGTCGTCCGCGCCTATGTGGAGCACGCGATGCACGCCGGGAGCGACCTGGTCAAGCTGTACTACTTGGGCCCCATGTTCCGCTACGAGAAGCCCCAGATGGGACGCCAGAGGCAGTTTCATCAGTATGGCGTCGAAGCGATCGGCTCGCTCGATCCGGCGCTCGACGCCGAGGTCGCGGATCTAGCCGCGCAGCTCGTCGCAGACCTCGGCCTGGATCGGGCCCGGCTGCGCTTTCGGGTGAACACGATCGGGTGCGCCGCGGATCGAGAAGGCTACAGGGGGGTACTGCTTTCCCATCTTGGGCCGCGGGCCGTCGGCCTCTGCTCGGACTGCAGGCGTCGGTTGGAGCAAAATCCCCTTCGCGTGCTGGACTGCAAGGTGCCCTCCTGTCGGGAGATCGTCTGCGAGGCGCCGAGCAGTGCCGACCACGTCTGCAGCGCGTGCGCGGAGCACTTCGAGGGTTTCAAGGGACACATGGAGGCCCTGGGGCTCTCCTATGAGCAGGACGCGACCCTGGTGCGCGGCTTGGATTACTATACGCGTACTGTGTTCGAGCTCGCCTCTGAGGAACTGGGGGCCCAGGACGCGTTGCTCGGCGGAGGGCGGTACGACGACCTGGTGGCGCTGCTCGGGGGCCCGGAGACGCCCGCGGTCGGGTTCGCCGGCGGCATGGAGCGGTTGGTCATGCTGCTGCACAGGGAGGACCGCGAGGAGCCGGAGCTCGACTGGTACGTGATTCCGGTGACCGACGATCCTGAAGTGGTCCGCTGGACGAGCCAGATCCTGGCGGCCATGCGCCGAGCTGGTCTCGCTGCAGACCGGGCCTATGTACGCAAAGCACTGCGCAAGTCGCTCCAGGTAGCGGCGCGCAAGGCCAAAGGAGCCGTGTTCGTCGGTCCCGAGGAGATCGCAAGCGGCGCGGCGAAGGCCAGGGATCTGGCTGCAGGGGTGGAGCGGGTGGTATCCCTGGCCGCCTTGGTGGATCCTGACGCGGTGCGGGGGCAACTGGCCGCTGAGGAGGCGTCCTGAATGATGTCGCGTGGCCGGTCTGCCCGTTACCTCTACGTGATTGCAGGGACGGTCGCGGTGGGGTTGGGGGCGCTGGGTGTGGTCCTGCCTCTGCTTCCGACGACACCCTTCCTCTTGCTCGCCGCCTGGTGCTACGCGCGAGGATCGCGGCGGTTCCACTCCTGGCTTCTCGGTATTCGCTGGTGCGGCGCGTACATCCGCGCCTGGCAGGAGCGGCGTGGGGTCCCAGCGCGGTTCAAGATCCTGGCCATCGTTGCGCTGTGGCTCTCGATAACCTCCTCTGCGCTCTTGGTGGTGGAGGCCTGGTGGCTGCGCGGCCTTCTGTGGGCCATCGCCGTGGGAGTAACGCTTCACCTGGTGAAACTGCCCACGCTACGCGTGCCGGAGGTTGCGCGGTGCAAGGATGCGGGGTTCGGTGCTGAGCCGGCCCCGCCGGGCGAGGACGGGGCCGGCTAGGCCTCCTCACCCCTCCGGTGTTTCAAGCCTCAGGGCCGGAGCGTAGAAGTGTGCTGTGTACTCCTTCATCATGCGGCGGGCGTTGAAGTCCGGCCCCACGGAGCGGATCGCTTCCTTCATCACGCGCACGAACGCGTGGGGCACGCCGTCGTGTCCGCGATCGTAGTACGCCGGGATGATCGTGCCCTCCAAGAGCTCGTATAGGGCCTGTGCGTCCTCAGGGGAACGATCTTCTTCGGATCTGGGATCTCCGAAGGCCCAGCCGTTGTCCCCGCTGTAGCCTTCGGGCCACCAACCGTCCAGGATCGACAGGTGGGGAAAACCGTTCACGCTGGCCTTGATGCCGCTCGTGCCGCTCGCTTCGAGCGGTGGGATCGGATTGTTCAGCCACACGTCCACGCCAGCCACCAGGTACTTGGCCAGGTGCTGGTCGTAGTTCTCGATGAACGCGATGCGACCGGCGCACGCCGGATCCAGTGCCAGACGATAGATCCTCTGGAGGATGCGTTTCCCATCCGTGTCCGCGGGGTGAGCCTTCCCGGTGAAGATGAGTTGGATGGGGCGCCAGGGGTCCGTCAGCAACCGTTTCAGTCGCTCCGTGTCGTGCAGGATCAGATCGGGTCGCTTGTAGGCGGTGAAGCGACGTGCGAAGCCTAAGGTGAGGACATCGGGTTCGAGCAGGGCGCCGGAGGCGACGATGTTGGCGGCGGTGAACTGCCCGCTGTGCCAGTTGCGGCGCGCTCGGCCGTCGATACGTGCCAACAGCGTGGCCTTACGCTCGTTGTGCAGCTGCCACAGCTCCTCATCGGGGACCTTCTCGACCGCCTCCCACGTCTCACGCCGGTCCTGGACGTCCCTCCACCCTGGTCCCATGGCCTGCCCCAGCATCGTCTGGATGCGCAGAGGTTCGATCCAGGTCGGCAGGTGGACGCCGTTGGTGATGGGGATGATCTCCTCAAGTCCTTGCTCGGGGAGGCGTACATCGGACCACATGCGGCGCGCCACCTCGCTGTGCCGCTTGCTCACCGCGTTGCAGTAGCGGCTCATCCTGAGCGCGAACACGGTCATGTTGAACCCCGCTTGGGGATCGGCCGGGTTCACCCCCAGGGCAAGCAGCCGCTCGGGGTCGATGGCGTTGTCCTCGCAGTAATGCTGAAGGTACTTCTGGACGAGGGCGAACGGGAACACATCCGTCCCAGCGGGCACAGGCGTATGGGTGGTGAACACCGTGGTATTCCTGATCTCACGGATGGCTGCGTCCCAGCTGTCTCCGCTGGCGAGCCGGGCACGGAGGCGCTCCAGGATCGCCAAGGCGGGATGGCCGTCGTTGAGGTGAAGGACCCCGGGTGTGACCCCCATGGCGTCCAGGACGCGCATGCCCCCCATGCCGAGCACGATCTCCTGGCGCAGACGCTGCTCCAAATCGCTGGCGTACATGTCGTGCGCGATAGCCCTGTCCCAAGGCTGATTGCCTTCAACGTCCGAGCTCATGAGGTACAAGGGGACGCGGCCGATCATGGCTCGCCACACCGCCACCTGCAGCCGGGGGTTGAACGCCGGGACGGTCACGATCAACGGGTGCCCGTCGCTGTCCATGGCAGGCAGCACCGGATTGTGTGTGCGATCCAGCGTTTGCTCTACATCCTCCTGCCAGCCGTCTTCGCGGATGCGTTGCCACACATAGGCCCGGCTGTAGATGAGCCCGACTCCGATCATGGGCACCCCGAGATCGCTGCACTCCTTGAGCGTATCGCCGGCCAGGATACCGAGCCCCCCCGCGTACACGGGCAGGGACACATGGACGCCGAACTCGGCGGACATGTACACCACCGGGTTGGAGGTGTCCCCGTACGTCCGGTCAAACCACGTTCCACCGCTCTGCAGGTCACGCCGGAACCGCTCCAGCACGGCGTCGTACAGGGCGAGGAAGTTTGCGTCGCCTGCGGCCCGGGTCAGGACACCCTCGGGCAGCGTGGACAGCATCTCCACCGGATTGTGTCCCGTGCGCCTGTAGGTCTGAAGGTCCAGTCGGCGGAACAGGTCTCTGGCCTCGGGGTTCCAGCTCCACCAAAGATTATGGGCCAGTTCGACGAGCCCGGCGATCCTCTTGGGCACATGCGCGTAGCGCTCTGTCTGCATATCGCCTCCCT
>PWTC01000072.1 GCA_003563005.1 Candidatus Acetothermia bacterium | reverse complement strand
GCGGACCAGGCCGAACATGACTGGTACAGCTCCATCCTCTCCCTCACCATCCTCGCCATCAAGTAGAAGAAAAGGGGACAGGCTTCATTTTCGTCCAGTTTCGAACTGCATTTCCAGGATCCAGAAGACAGAACAACGTAGCTGAACGTCGTTCTGCGCTCCGGCGCGATTGCTGTCGGGCACCGCGTCTGCGTGGACGAAAATGAAGCCTGTCCCCTTTTCTGGTCAGAGGGTCCTGAGGTGTTGCTTGAGCTCCTCGAGGGTGGCTACGTGGCCAGAGATGACGACCTGTCCGTCCACGGCCACCGCCGGGGTCAGCATCACGCCGCGGGCCACGATGTCCGCCACCTGGTCGACCTTGATGATCTCGGCCTCCACCCCCAGCTCCTGAACGGCGGCCTCCACGTTGTTCAGTGTCGCCTTGCACTTAGGGCATCCCGTGCCCAATACCTCGATCTTCATCTGTTCTCCTTGTTCAACCTATAGTGTCTTTCCTCAACAGCGCCTCACGGACCCACCACCGTCCCGTAGAGCTTCCCGGTGAGCGTGGCGGCGATCATGACCAGGACGATGTACACGAGCGTCTTCTTCGTGCCCAACACCCTTCGGATGACGAGCATGTTGGGAAGCGACAGCGCGGGCCCCGCCAGCAGCAGCGCCAGCGCAGGGCCGTCGCCCATCCCCGCCCCGAGGAGCCCCTGGAGGATGGGCACCTCAGTGAGGGTGGCGAAGTACATGAACGCCCCGGCCACCGAGGCGATCGCTACCGCTCCCCAGGAGTTGCCGCCTACCAGGCTCTCGATCCATCCTGTGGGGATCAGTGCCTCGGCCCCGGGACGCCCGAGGAGGAAGCCGGCCACCAGCACCCCGCCAAAGAGGTACGGCAGGATCATCTTCGCGTAGTCCCAGGTCGAGCTCCCCCAGGCGATCGCCTCCGGCCTTCCGATCCACAGAAGCGCCACCACAACCAGTGCCAGGAGCAGGACGCCGGCCACCACGAACCGGTACTGCCAGAGCGTGGTGTACGCCGACGGCGTGTACTCCCGGGCGACGATGTCCTCGTGCAGTACCCGCACCGTCTCTTCCGTCTCGGGGAGCTTGAGAAGCAGCGCTTCCGCCTCTTCGCCGGCCCGCAGGCCCGTGAGGGTCGTCCCGTCGGTCAGGTGCACGGTGAGCGTGCCCGGCGTTCCCCAGTTGGCGAACACGAGCACCCCGAGCATCAGGGCGAACAGGACCGCCGTTTTCCACAGAGGGCGCGCCGCCGGTGGGGGTTCAGGTGCGAGTGCTGCTTCCTCGGCCTTGGCCCGCTCTTCGTTGCGGAACAGGAAGTGCATGCCCAGGCCGATGAGCACCGCGAACACCACCGCGCCCGCCGCCCGGGCCAGTCCGAGTCCGACGCCGAGGACGCGCGCGGTGAGGATGATGGCCAGTATGTTGATCGCCGGGCCAGCGTAGAGGAAGGCGGTTGCCGGGCCAAGGCCGGCTCCGCGCTTGTGGATCCCGGCGAACAGCGGCAGCACGGTGCACGAGCACACGGCCAGGATCATCCCGGACACGGAGGCGACACCATAGGCGACCGACTTCTTTGCCCCGTAGCCGAGGTATCGGATTACCGAGGCCTGGGAGACGAACACAGCGATGCCCCCGGCGATGAAGAACGCCGGCACGAGACAGGTCAGCACGTGTTCGCGGGCGTAGTCCTGGAGCATGAGGAACGCTTCGGAGAGAGCGGCCTGGACGGCGGGCAAGTCGAATGGGATGAAGTACGCCGCCAGGAAGATCCCCGTCATCCACAGGAGCACTTTGAGCTCACGGTTCACGGCCGCACCTTCTCCGTCAGGTGCCCCAACCCCTCGAGCAATGGCAGCACCTGCTCGTCGGTGAGGCGCCACATAAGCTTGGCCCCCTCTCGGCGAGAGCGCACGAGTCCGCCCGCAGCGAGCAGGGCGAGGTGACGCGAGACGACCGACGGGTCCAGGTCTACGTGCGGTGCGATCTCACATCCGCACCGCTCTCCCTGTGCTAGGAGCTCCAGAATCCGCACCCGTGCCGGGTGCGCCAGCGCCTTGCCGGCCCGAGGTAAATACGCAGACAGCTGACCACGCTTGCATGATTGCACAATACTGCACTATACGCGATGCCAACCCACCTTCGCAACCCAGGTAAAGGGGGTCAGGTCTTGAATTTCGGTGTCGCGCGTCCCCTCGGCGAGACATCTGCCTTGTCCGAGCGACAGATGACACCAAGACTCAAGATCTGACCCTCTCTGCCAACAGCCTGTGGCAGAGGGCGGGGTTGTCCTGGCGAGTCGAGCCTTACCCGGGGCAGCCGCCGTACACCGGTAGCTCCTGCCGGGCCGGTTCCGACAGATCGCCGTAGTCGTCCTCGACCACCAGCGAGACGGTGAACAACCCGGGCTGGGGATAGCTATAGCTCACCACTGCCTGATCCGAGCTGAGAGAGTCGCCGTTGCCGAAGTTCCAGTGATAGCGAACCACGGTACCGTCGGGATCATGGGAACCGCTGGCGTCGAACACCAGCGTCTGCCCACGCTCAGCCGTTCCTCCGACCGTGCCCTCGATCCGGAACTCAGCT
>PWTC01000124.1 GCA_003563005.1 Candidatus Acetothermia bacterium | reverse complement strand
GAAAGCGGAAACTGAAGAGGCGCTGCATTCGAGCCTCATCCTCGGCCAAGGCGAGCAAGCAGTTCCGGACATCACCCGGGGGAAGCACGTCGAGCTCGGCCCTGAGTCGCCCCGAGCTTCCACCTGTGTCCATGACAGTGACCACAGCAGTGAGGTTGGCGGTGTACGTCTTCAGGGCTCGCAGCAGGGTGGGTAGGCCCGTGCCTCCACCCACCGCAACCACTTTCGGAGCCGACGGCAGCACCCGTGCTTGGTACAGGGCCTCGGTGAGCGAGCCTGCTCCGGGCGGCGAGAGGGCGGCGGTGATCGAACGGATGGCCATCCCCAAGCCCAGCAAGGCGCCCACAAGGCCAAGCCCGACCAGCACCCCGCCGAACACAGGGCGCCACAAGAACGGCAGCCGCTGAAGGAGGACCGTATAAAGGCCGCGCATCTCCTCGTTCCCGACCAAGCACAGAGCCCCGAACGCGAAGACAATGGTGGAGACAAGCGTGAGGGCTACCCACCGCTTGACGCCGATGCCGGGGACCAGGAGCTTCCAGGACGGTGGCAGCCTCATTGCCACGCGAGACGGACGCCCGGGCCCAGCCTCCCCAGGTCGCGATCCAATTCCTCGCACCGACGCACTCCATAGGCTGGTCCCGCTTCCACGCGCACCGAGCCCCCTTTCCCACGGATCACCAAGTAGGTGGGCACGGGCCCCGGGTGTTCCGCCAGGAGCTCCGCCAGGCGACTCAACGTCGGGCGGTCCGCCAGGTCGGCAGGCAGTTCGATCATGCAGTGTTGGGGCACTTGCTCTGGGCTCTCATGGAGCGGGATCACATCCTGGGCCACCATGCGGGCGACGCCGTTCCTCTTGTTCCATCTGGCACGCACGAGGACCAGTGTGTCCTCGGCAAGCCAGGCCGGGGACGCCTCGAACACGCGCTGAGGAACGACAAGCTCCACCTGATCCGTGCGATCCTCCAGCGTGACAAACGCCATGCGCCCACCACCCGCCGTGACGATGACCTTGGACGTCGCCACACGCCCCGCGACGCGGAACGTCCCCGTGCGGCCGGAGACGCTGCTGAGAGGCACCACAGACTCCGCGCGAAGCTTCTCCTCGTGGGCATCCAGAGGGTGCCCCGACAGATACAGCCCCAGGAGTTCACGCTCGAACTGCAGCAGCTCCTCCCAGGGGAACTCAGGGATGTCGGTCGACAGACGTGGCGCCAGATCCTCTGCCTCGAAGAAGGAGCACTGTCCACTGAGTCGCTCCCTGCGAGACACCTGCGCAAGCCTGAGCCCCTCCTCCACGAGCGAAAGGAGAGCCCGACGCGACTGACCGAAGCAGTTCATGGCGCCTGCCTTGATCAGGCACTCCGCGACCTCACGTGACACGCGCTCGGGATCGATGCGACGCGCGAAGTCGAAGAAGTCCCCGAACGGTCTCTCCGCACGTGTTTGGAGGATGGCCTCGACCGCGCCACGCCCCACATGCTTGATCGCCCCAAGGCCAAAGCGAATGCGGCGTTCGCTCACCGGGGTGAAGTCGACCTGGGATTCGTTGATGTCCGGCGGCAGGACCTCGATGCCCATGTCACGGCACTCGGCGATGTAGCCTGCTAATTTCTCCGAGTTACCCAGCATGCTGGACAGCAACGCCGCCATGAACTCAGTGGGGTAGTGGGCCCTGAAGTACGCAGTCCAGTAGGTGACGAAGGCGTACGCAGTGGCGTGCGCTTTGACAAACCCGTACCCGGCAAACTTCTCGATGTGCCCGAACAGCTGCTTGGCTTCGGCTTCATCAATGCCGTTCTCAACGCACCCTTGGATGAAACGGACCTCCATCTGCGCCATCACCTGAGGTTTCTTCTTGCCCATGGCTTTGCGCAGCTTGTCCGCCTCAGCCAGGGAGAACCCGGCCACACGCTGGGCCATCAACATGACCTGATCTTGGTAGATGGGCAATCCGTGCGTTTCCTTGAGGATCTCCTCGACCGAAGGATGCGGCGGAACAGGGGGCTGCCGCCCGTGCTTGCGCTCGATGTAATCTTCGACGATCCCCGACTCCAACGGCCCGGGACGGTAGAGGGCCAGGATTGCGATTAGATCTCGGAATTCGGTCGGCTCGAGCCGTCGGAGGAGCGCCCGGATGCCCGCCGACTCAAGCTGGAAGACCCCTGTCGTATCGGCCTTACGGATGAGCTCGAAGGTCCTGGCATCGTCGAGCGAAACGGCCTCCAACTCTGGCGCCGATCCCGTTCGTGCAGCCACGAGTTCTCGAACGTCCTCGAGCAGTGTGAGGTTCCTCAGCCCCAGGAAGTCCATCTTCAGAAGGCCGAGCGCCTCCAGGTCGTGCATGTCCAGTTGGGTGACGTACTCGCCGTCGGTGAGCCGGAAGAGGGGCACGTAGCGCTCCAGGGGCTCGGGCGTGATGACCACCCCAGCGGCATGGGTGGAGGCGTTCCTCAGCTGTCCTTCGAGCTTGCGCGCGATGCTGAACAGCCGACGGGCCGTGTCATCCTCGCTGCTGATGCTCTTCAGCTCGGGGACTTGTTCCAGCGCCTTGCTCAAGGGCATTCCGTAAGGGACAAGCTTGGCGATCCGATCTGCTCTCTCGTAGGGAATGCTCAGCACTCGGGACACATCACGCAGCACCGACCGCGACGCCATACGGTCGAACGTCCCGATCTGTGCCACATGGTCGTGCCCGTACTTCTCGGCGGCGTAGCGGATCACCTTGTCCCGTCCCCTGATACAGAAATCGATGTCGATGTCCGGAAGGCTAACGCGGTCAGGGTTCAGGAATCTCTCAAACAAGATGCCATACTCCAGCGGATCGACCTTGGTTATCCCCAACACGTACGCCACCAGCGAACCCGCTGCTGACCCGCGTCCGGGACCCACAGGGATGCCATGCTGCCGTGCGTAGTCGACGAAGTCGGCAACGATCAGGAAGTAGGCCCCCAGTTCCTTGCGACCGATCACCGAGAGCTCGTAATCCAGGCGCTCCCGTGCCTTGAGGGGAAGCGGGTCGCCGTACGCCCGCTGTGCCCCTTCTCGGGCACGAATCTCCAGGTAGTGCTGTGCATCCCGATACCCATCAGGAACAGGAAATCGGGGCAACCACCTCGCTCCAAGGTCGAGCTCCAACTCGATGCGCTCGGCCACCTCAAGCGTGCGGTCGACCGCCTCGGGACAGCCTCGGAAGCGCTCCCTCATCTCCTCCTCAGTGAGGAAGTGGTAGCCATCGCCTTCCATCCCCCGGGCGTCCGGGTCGCCCAAGCGCTTGCCCCCCTGGATGTTGATCAACACCTGATGGGCCTCGGCATCACCAGGTTCCAGGTAATGTACGTCTGCGGTCGCCACATAGGGGAGGTTCAGACGACGTGCCACTTCGAGGCCGCCCTCGATCAGCTTCCTGTTGCGCTCGAGCCCATGGTCCTGCAACTCGATGTAGAAACGCCCCGGGAAGATGGAAGCCAGACGCCCAGCTGCCCGAACCGCCTTATCCACCCCCTGACGGAGCCTCCGCTGCACCTGCCCCGACTCGCAAGCGCTCAGCCCGATCAGGCCGTCGGCGTGGTTCTCGAGGAGTTCAAGGTCGACCCTCGGCTTGTAGTAGAAGCCCTCTGTATGACTCCTGTTGACCAGCGTCAGGAGGTTGGTCCACCCGACCCCGTTCATGGCCAGCACGACCAGGTGGTGGTAGTTCTCCCCCTGAGGGCCTCCCTTGCGCTCGTGTCGCGACCCACGGGCCACGTATAGCTCACAGCCCACCATCGGCTTCACACCTGCGTTTCGGCAGGAGTTCACAAACTTGACTGCCCCCGAGATGACCCCGTGATCCGTCAAGGCGAGCGCAGGCATACCCAAGCTCGCTGCGCGACGGGCCAGTTCCGTCACGCGGCACATGCCGTCGAGCATGGAATGTTCGGAATGCGTGTGAAGATGTACGAACCCCATGCTCACGGCTCCTCGACGTTCACCAGGATCTCATCCGGATAGCCCCATCCTTGCTCTCGGGCCAACTGCTCGATGAAGTCAGGATCGTCCAACCGCTCCAGCGTCTGCCTGTGTTGCGTCCTGGTGCGTACGAGTCCGATCTCCTCGGACTGAAGGGCGCTCGCCTGGCGCGACAGGTGTGCCAGGTGCACAAGGCGCCCCCCGAAGAGCCATCCAAGCCCCCCCAGCATCAACACGGCCAAGATCAGGCCGGCCCCGCGAAAACGCGTGCTACGCTCCCGCCCGCGCGGGCCAGCTCGCCATGGGCGGTTCATACGCCTCCTCGATCCTCAGAAGCTCGTTGTATTTGGCGACCCGCTCGGACCGCGAAACGGATCCCGTCTTGATCTGCCCACACCCGGTGCCCACGGCCAGGTGCGCGATGGCCACATCCTCGGTCTCGCCCGACCGGTGTGAAACGACCGCAGCGTAGCCGGCCCGGGATGCCGTCTCCATAGTGTGGAGCGTCTCCGTGACCGTCCCGATCTGGTTCAGTTTGATCAAGATCGCGTTGGCCGACTCCGTGGCAATGCCCTTGTTCAGGAGCATCGCGTTGGTCACGAACAGATCGTCGCCCACCAGTTGCACCCGATCACCCAGCCGGCGCGTGAGGGCGCGCCATCCCTCCCAGTCCTCTTCTCCCAGCCCGTCCTCGATGGAGATGATCGGGTATGTGCCGAGCCACTCCTCGTAGAGGTCGATCACCGCAGCCGCATCCCGCTCGCCGGCCAACCGGTAGACCCCCGAACGCCCATCGTGGAACCCGCTCGCTGCGCAGTCCAGCGCCAGGCCAATGTGCTCACCGGGACTGTATCCCGCCTCTTCGATGGCGCGAACCAGGAAGCGTAGTGCCTCTTCGTCCGAGCTTAGTCTGGGTGCGAAGCCTCCCTCGTCACCCACAGCAATGGTATACCCCTCACTCTTGAGTAGGCGCTTCAGCGTATGGAACACCTCTGCACCCATGCGAAGCGCCCGGCTGAACGTCTCCGCGTTGTGGGGAACCAGCATGAACTCCTGGATCGCAAGCTCGTTGTCCGCGTGGGCACCCCCGTTGAGCACGTTCATGTGTGGGATGGGCATCCGGCCGGAACGGGCGCCTGCCAGGTACTTGAACAGAGGCACACCGAGGTACTCGGCCGTGGCCCGCGCCACGGCCAGGGAAACCCCGAGCAGCGCGTTCGCGCCCAGCTCCGATTTGTTGGCCGTACCGTCCAGCTCGATCAGGACTTCGTCGATCTCGTCCTGCCAAAGCGCATCGAGCCCTACGATCTCGGGCGCGATGACCTCGTTGACGTTCCGCACGGCCTTCAACACGCCCTTGCCGAGGTAGCGCTCGTCGCCGTCGCGCAGTTCCACGGCTTCGTGCAGGCCCGTGGATGCCCCCGAAGGAACAGAGGCGCGCCCGAGGGTTCCGTCCTCCAACGTCACCTCTACCTCGATCGTGGGGTTGCCGCGCGAATCCAGAATCTCCCTTGCCCAGATGTCCTCGATTACGCTCATGGGATCACCTCGCCCGGCAAGGAGTGTACCCTCCGAGGCCAGAGCCGCCCAAGGAAGCGTGTCCCGTAGGGCTGACTACAGGCTGCCTCGCAGGCGAGGGTCAAGGGCGTCTCGCAACCCGTCTCCGAACAGGTTGAACCCCAAGACTGAAAGCAGAATGGCCAGTCCAGGGAATGCTGTGGCATGGGGCGCCACACGAATGTACAGACGGCTGTTGGCCAACATCGCGCCCCACTCGGGAGTCGGGCGTTGCGCGCCCAACCCGAGGAACCCCAAGCCCGCTGCCCAGAGGATCGCGGTCGCAAACTGCAGGGTGGACTGGACGACAATCGGGCCCATGCAGTTGGGTAGAACATGTCGGAAGACGATCCTCAACTCACTTGCGCCCAATGCACGGGCAGCGGAGATGTAATCGTATTCCTTAATGGAGAGGACGGATCCTCTCACTAGGCGGATATAGGTTGGTATCGTCCCAATGCCCACCGCGATCATGGCGTTGGTCAGGCCGATGCCCAGCGTGCTGACCACGATGATGGCAAGGAGAATCCCTGGGAAGGCGAGCATAATGTCGACCAAGCGCTGCATCAGGAGATCCAACACCCCACCGAAGTATCCGGAAACAGCCCCAAGAGGAATCCCTATTAGCGCTCCGATCCCAACCGAAACAAGGCCAATGGTCAGGGAGATGCGCGCACCGTAGATCACCCGGCTGAGAATGTCCCGTCCGAGCTCATCTCTTCCAAAGGGGGCATCCCACGAGGGGCCGTTGAGAGCCTGACGTAGCGAGCGCTGAAGAGGATCTCGTGGGGCCACATAGGGTGCAAGCAGCGCGGCCATCAAGAAGACGAGCACGATCGTCAAGCCCAGTAGAGCCATGCGGTTGCGCCGTAGCTGCCGCACGAAGTCCCAGGAATTCAAGCGCGCCATTAACCTCTTCATGACCCCTCTCCACTGTTGCCTAGGTGTACTTGATGCGTGGATCCAGAAAGCCATACGTCAGATCGACCAGCAGGTTGACCAGGACGAACGCCACAGCCAGCAACAAGACAGCCCCCTGTACAACGGCGTAGTCCCGGGCCCCAATAGAGTCTACCATCAGCCTCCCGACACCTGGCCACGCGAACACGGTTTCGGTAAGCACCGCTCCCCCCAGAAGAATCCCAAGCTGGAGTCCCATGACGGTCACGACGGGGATGAGTGCGTTTTTCAACGCATGCCTGTAGATCACCCAGCCCTCCCGCAATCCCTTCGCCCGCGCCGTTGTCACATAATCCTGCCTGAGCACCTCGAGCATGCTGGAGCGAGTGATCCGGGCCACGAACGCCATGGAGGACGCTCCCAAGGTGACCGCCGGCAGAACCAGATGCAGCAGCGTGCCACGTCCCACGGAAGGGAGCCAACCCAGCGTGACCGAGAACAACAACATGAGCATCAGCCCCAGCCAGAACACCGGCATGGAAACGCCAAGCAGCGCGATAAGCATAGTCAGGCTGTCGAAGATGCTGTAACGCTTCGTGGCCGAGATGATGCCGGCCGGGATCCCAAACAGAGTAGCGACGAACATGCTAGCCAGCGTGAGCTCCACAGTGTTCGGGAATCTGTCCCACAACTCTGCAGCCACCGGACGCCGGGTGCGCGAGGATCTGCCGAGATCCCCCCGGATCAGCCCCGCCATGAACCTCCCATACTGAATGTGCAGGGGTTCGTCCAAACCCAGATCAAGTCTTACCTGCCTAACATACTCCGGTGTGGCGTGTGGTCCGGCCATCGCCAGCGCAGGATCTCCCGGGATCAAGCGAACCATAGCGAACACAGCTATGGAGACCCCAAGCAACGTGGGAAGCACCAGAAGCACTCTACGGACAATATACCAAGCCACACGCCCGCCTTTTCCAGGTAGTCAGGACGCGGGGCAGGGCTCGGCAGACTCTGCTGCCAAGCCCTGCCTCAGAATCCGGTTCACCGATCGACCCAAGCCTCCCACGCGGAGATGTTCTCCAACGGGTGGTGGATCAGCCCATGTACCCCTTCCCGCACGGCGTTGATCTGCCCCTCGTCATGAAGGAACAACCAAGGAGCATCCCGCCATATGCCCTGGATCGCAGTGTGATAAAGCAGCTCACGTACTGCGACGTCCGGTGTCACCCGCGCCAGATCCAGCGCGGCGTCCACAGCTGGGTTTTCGTAGAAGCCCACCGCCCAACCATCCGGAGGCCACTGCGATGAATGGAGCAGGGCGTAGATGCCGTAATCGGCATCGAGCGTGACCGTACCCCATCCAAGCATGTACATGTCGTAGTCCGCCGCTTCTGGGGGCGCCTGGAGATAGGCCAAGTACGCTCCCCACTCCATGGTGATGAGTTCAGCTTCAACCCCAACATCCATGAGGTAGCTCTGCACAGTCTCGGCAATCGTGGCGTCCATCAGGTAGCGCCCCGTCGGGTGGTACAGCGTGACCTTCAGCCCGTCCGGGTAGCCCGCCTGCTCCAGAAGCTCACGTGCCTTGTCCGGGTCGTACTCGTAGGGTCCGGCAGGGTAGTAACCGAACACCGCCGGCACTACAGGCGCGGTGGAAGGTTGTCCTACGCCGTCAAGGATGACGTCGATGATCTCCTGCTTATCCACAGCATAGTTGAGTGCGCGACGCACGAGTGGGTCCGTGAACGGTGCGCGGAGGTTGTTGAAGCCGATGTAGATGACGCGTACGCTCGTGGCGTACACCACATCAACAACAGGGTTCGCCTGCAGCCGCGGCACATCCAGGGGCGGAACCCGCATGATGGCGTCCGCCTCACCCGTCTCCAGCATGATCACGCGCGCCGCATCTTCTGGAACGAACTTGAAGACGACCTTGTCCAGATATGGACGCCCACCCCAGTAGTCCTCGTTGGCGACAAGGGTGATCTGTTCGCCACGATCCCAGCGCTCCAGCTTGAATGGTCCTGTCCCAATCGGGTTTGTGATCGTCTCACCCGGTTCCAGTCCACGCAGCTGCTCGGGGCTGACCATAGCGATGAAGCTATGCGTCAAGTGAGAGAGTATCGGCGCGAACGTGTCATCAGTGTGGATCTCGACAGCATACTCGCCCACAACCCTAACCTCGGTGACCCTCCCAAGCAAGAAGCGGAAAGGAGCGGCACTCGCAGGATCCAGGAACCGATCCAGGTTCATCTTCACCGCTTCTGCGTTGAACGGCGCTCCGTCATGGAACGCGACATCTTGTCGTAGATACAGCGTCCAAACAGTCACATCCTCGTTCGCTTCCCAGCTCTCAGCAAGGCTGGGTTGCAGTGTTCCATCGACATCCAGGTAGATCAGAGGCTGCGAGATGTGCTCGCTTACCGTGGCTGCCGGCGCCGAGGACATCCCAATGGGGTCCAAGGACTCCGGCTCCACGCCGATGGCGATCACCAAGCTGCCACCATACTGAGGGGTAGCCGCCCATACAGCCGCTGTAAGCAATCCCACCCCGACCATCATTGCCAGAACTTTCTTCCACATGCTTCCTCCTCTGTATCGCCCAACGATCCCCCAGTCCCTCCGCCAAACTCGGCCTGCTGCCGGCCATCACCTCCCCTAGTGCCCCGTGAGGCTAAGAGCCATCATAGGGTTTCCGTTGTTCGCCAGTCAACCGCCAGAGTGGAGACTGCCTAGGCACGCGCAGCGATAGGCCCTTGAAGGTGCTACAATCCACAGCATGGACAGCCGTGGATTGCGTGCAGCCTACCTCGATTACTTCCGCCGAGAGGGCCATAGCGTCCTCCCGTCCTCAGGCCTGGTGCCGGACGACCCGACGCTCTTGTTCACCTCTGCAGGCATGGTGCAGTTCAAGGACATCTTCTGGGGGCGCGTGCCCCCGACCCACCGGCGCGCCGCCACGTGTCAGAAGTGCTTTCGTACCACGGATATCGAACGGGTGGGCACGACGGCCTACCACCACACGTTCTTCGAGATGCTCGGGAACTTCAGCTTCGGGGACTACTTCAAGGAGGGCGCCATCGAACTGGCGTGGCGCTTCCTCACGAGAGAACTGGGGATGCCCGCCGATCGCC
The DNA here is from genome assembly GCA_003563005.1 of Candidatus Acetothermia bacterium. Taxonomy (GTDB): domain Bacteria; phylum Bipolaricaulota; class Bipolaricaulia; order Bipolaricaulales; family Bipolaricaulaceae; genus PWTC01. The sequence goes on along the minus strand of PWTC01000124.1, from coordinate 599 downwards.
TCTGGGTATCCGTGTTCGAGCACGACGACGAAGCCGCGGCCCTCTGGCGGAGGATCGCACGGCTTCCCGAAGAGCGTATCGTGCGGCTCGGAAAGGAACACAACTGGTGGGGCCCGGTCGGTGATCGCGGGCCCTGCGGGCCGGACACCGAGATCTTCTGGGACTGGGGGGAAGAGCACGGGTGCGGTCCGCGTTGTGTCGGACCGGCCTGCGATTGCGACCGGTTCAGCGAGATCTGGAACCTCGTGTTCATGCAGCACGATGCCCAGCCGGACGGGACGCTCGCCCCGCTTGCGCGGCCGAGCATCGACACTGGGATGGGCCTCGAGCGCACCACAGCGGTGCTCGAAGGGGTGATCAGCAACTTCGACACAGACTTGTTCAAGCCGATTGTCAAGGAGATCGAGCGGCTATCCAGGGTGAGGACTCCCCCTGACCAGTTGCCACTTCATAGAAACGTCATTGCTGACCACATACGTGGTGTGACGTTCCTTATAGCGGATGGGGTGATGCCTGGGAGCGAGAAGCAGGGATACGTACTACGTCGACTAATCCGAAGGATAGTGCTGTACTCGGATCATCTGCATATTCCACCAAGG
>PWTC01000130.1 GCA_003563005.1 Candidatus Acetothermia bacterium | reverse complement strand
GGGCGGGCTCATCGTGCGTCCCTGATCCAGCGGGCAAAGCCGAGCGCACGTGCTAGCATCACGTACAAGAGAGCACCGAAGGACACGCCGACGGCCACCCGCACCCATGCTGGGGCGTCTGCCAGCACGTGAGCGTCGAGCAGGGCGACGGCCAGTCCCATAGCCGCGGACGCGGCGGCCGCGCGTGCGATCGGCCCCAGTTCGAGCCAGCCGTGCATGCGCCGCCACATCAGTCCCCCTTGGAGACAGGCGTTCACCCATCCCGCCACCCCGGTGGCCAGGGCGAGTCCGAACGTGCCCCACGGTCCCACCCAGAGAAGGTCGAGCCCGATGTTCGCCGCTGCTGCCACCGCGCCCGTGAGCACCGGCAGACCGGGCCGTCCGAGGGCGTAGAACGCCCGCGAGAAGAGGTAGACGAGTGTGTAACCCCATAGCCCCACCAAATAACCGGAGAGGGCGCTGTACGTTCGGATCGTGTCGTCGGCGGTGAACGCTCCGTGCTCGAAGAGGAGTGCGATGATGGGTCGGCCCAGTGCCAGGAGTCCGGCGAGCGCCGGGAGCGTCAGCACTGCCGAGAGGCCGATCCCACGTCGGAGCGCCTCGGGGAAGCCTCTTGTCATATCCACCTGGGCGCTACGAGCCAGCCTTGGCAACGCGGCCGCGGCGATCGATACGGCCACCACCCCGATCGGAAGCTGGAAGAGCCGCATTGCGTACTGGAGCGTGGAGATCGAGCCTGTGGCCAGATAGGAGGCCAGACGGTTATCGACGAGCACGTTGAGCTCCGCCATGGCTACGCCGCCGAGGACGGGGAGGAGGGCTCGCCCCATGGTGCGCACGTCTTCCCCCGGGGGCCAAGGTCTGGGTAGCCGTCCAATCCGGCCCCGTAGGAGCGGCGACTGCACCAGAAACTGCACGACGGTGCCGGCGAGGACGCCCAGCACGAGGACCAGCGCCGGCGGCTCCACGATCGGAGTTAGCAGCAGCGCTGCCCCGACCATGGTCAGGTTTGGGAGCGCCGGTGCGACTGCGGGAACGAAGAACCTGCCGTGCGTGTTCAAGATGCTGGCTGCGAACGCGGCGAGCGAGACCAGGCCGAGCACGGGGAACAGCCATGTGCCGAGCCGGACGGCGAGGGCGAGCTTCTCGTCTGGGAAACCGGCGGCGAGTACGGGTATATACCATCGCGCGGCCAGGGCGCCGGCGAGGCAGACGAGCGGAAGCACCAGGAGCAGGGTGGAGAGGGTCTGGGCGGCGACCTCGGGGCCTCGGCCTTCGGCGTGCGCCTTGCTGTAGCGGGGGACGAAGGCAGCGGCGATCCCCCCCTCGCCGAGGAGCCCTCGCAGCACGTTTGGGACGAAGAATGCGACCAGGTAGGCGTCGTAGGATGCCGACGCGCCAAAGACGTGGGCGACGGCGATGTCCCGCCCTAGGCCCGTGACCCGTGAGAGGGCCGTGCCGAGGGCCGCGCGCGCCACGTCCCCGGTGAACCGGCCCAAGGGTGCCTCAGGACGTGGGAGTTACGACGATCGTGACCTGTGCCTTGATGTTCTCGTAGATGCCGATCTCGGCCGTGTGCTCTCCGAGCGCCTCGATCTCGCCCATGGAGATCCGGTCCGGGTCGATCTTCTCCCCGAACTTCTCCTCGATCTCTTTGGCGAGCTCTTGCGGGCGGACGGCAGCGTATAGCTTGTCCTCGTCGTGGACGCGGCGCTCGAAGGCGAACTGCGCCCCCTCGAGCTTCTCGGCGAGCATCTGAGCGCGGGTGCGCCGGTCGGCCAGTTCGCGCTGGTACTGCTGGCGGAGCTTGGCGTAGCGTGCCATCTCGTGCGGCGTGGGCGGTACGGCGAAGCCCTTGGGCAGCAAGTAATTGCGGGCGTAACCCGGCTTGACCTCGACCACGTCCCCAGGGACACCCAAGCTAGAAACCTCTCGTACGAGCAATACCTTCACAGGCGGATCACCCCTTTTGACCGCCCAATGGTAGGTGGCCGGCCACTCCGGATCAAATCATCGCCCTTCGGAGGCGAGAACCGGGGTCAGGTCTTGCATTGCCGCACGCAAAAGACCAGACTTCGAGCCCATATGATGAGGAACACATATCCAGGGTGGCTGCACTGTCTGCCGGTGTGGGTGTGCTTCAATGCAAGACCTGACCCCACTACTCTTTCAGCAGTCTCAGTACATGTTGCCGCGGGGAGGGGGCGCCGTGGCCTTGGAGGGATCGTCACCATCTATTGCCTCCAGCAGGTGGACGACGAAGACGAGGTGACGGTCTCCGTAGAACGGGTTTCGGACTGCTTGGTCGCCGACGATCAGCTGAGGTTGCCGGCTGAGGAGGATGGCACCGTGTCGATCCTCTTGCACGCTTGGAGGGTAGATGCACATGCTGAGCTCATGGGTGCGGTCGGCGAACAGGGAGTCCACAATGCGATCGACCACGAGGAATTGGGGGAAGATCTTCGCGGAGGCCAGTACCGGCCGGAAGTCTACCAGCCAGTGTGCGGCGACATGACTGCCCCGGTGCTTGGCGGTGTCAAGGCTGAGCGCCCGCTCCAGCACCGCTCCGGCACGGGTCTCGAAGGGGGCTTCCCCGAACAGGCGATCGAGCGGGATGCCCTCCACCTGTCCAGCGCGAAGCGCGGCG
>PWTC01000003.1 GCA_003563005.1 Candidatus Acetothermia bacterium | reverse complement strand
GGCAGTCGAAGGCGGAACTCCCGTAGCGTGGCCATGCGCAACCATCCGTCTTCGTAGCGCACACGCATCGCCTGGAGCGCCCCCAGGTGACGCGTGAGCGTTGGCCCTTCGAGACGGGGGCGTCCGTCCAAGAGATCGACACGCCCGTCTCCGTCCTCGTCCACGAGATCATGCGCCGCAGGGCTCGCCCGGGTGCCATCAGGGAAGGCGACGTAGCGACGGTCCTCCCCTTCGAGGAGCACGGCGTAGAGCTCGCGCTCGGTACCGAAGGCGGTGAAGGGGAGAGAAACGGGTGAGGGGGGCGTGAACTCCCGGCGGGTGATCAGCCTTATGGCTTCTTCCTTGGAGTGGATGTGGCCGGTGGCGTAGTTCGTGAAAGACAGGTACACGTTGTAGCCCATTGGGTAGACGACCATGAGGATGAGGAAGAACCACCCTGGAGCGAGATAGCGGAACGGGTAGCTCTTGCGGGACAGGACGAGGACGTTGATGAGCACGGTGCCGACGGAGACGAACCCGAGGAACAACCAGTTCCCATCTAGGTAGAAGAGGACGCACCAGAACACGGCCAGGGCATCCAAGACCCCGAGGCCGACGATCTTCAGGGTCGTGGCGAGCGTCGCGTTACGCAGCAAACGCCGGAAGGTCTCCATCCTGCCGGGCGAGGGGGCGCGCCGCCCCCTCGCCCGCTGCTATTGTACCCGGTCTACTCGCAGCCGAGCGTCTCGCGGATCGCGTCGGCCGCCTGGCCCAACGCCTCCTCCGGCGTCAGCTCAAGCTGCCCGATGAGCTCGATGGCGCTCTGCCAGGAGTCCCAGACCGCAGCCATCTCGCGGATGGCAGGCATGGGTGTCCCGCCCTCGGTCGCCGCGGTGAAACCGGCAACCCAAGGATCGTCCTCGACCATGGCTGCCACGGGCAGGAACGCCGGGGGACGACGGTCTTCGAGGAACAACGCCAGCATGGTGTCCTCGGAGATTATATAGTTGAACAGAAAGTCCTCGACCAAAGCGAGGTTCTGGGAGTACGCCGAGACCATGATCCCCTGGACGTCGATCAGGGGGCGTGGCCGCTCACCCTCTATGAGCGGGATGGCAGCGACGCCCGCATCGATCCCTCCGGCCACAACGAATGTGTCCACCCAGGGACCGGTCAGGACCATGGCGATACGGCCTTCCTCGAAGAGGGCCGTCCACTCGGTCCAGCCCAATCCTGCCGGCAGCAGCCCCTCTTCGAAGAGCTGAGCCATGTACTCCATGCCTGCGATCGCACCCTCGTTGTCAAGCCCGACATCGCAGGGCACGAGTCCCACGCCCTCCTCGAACCCGAAGATGTACCCGCCGAGGGCAGAAACGAACGGGAACGAATGGTAGGCATCCGGGTTCTGCACTGCGAACCCGTAGCGGGGGATCGTTGGGTCGGTGAACTCACGCGCGAACGCCAGCAGCCCGTCCCACGTCTCGGGGACCTCATCGATGAGGGCCTTGTTGTACACAATGCCGATACCTCCGCGGGCATAGGGGATCCCGTACAGCGGGCCGAACTGGGAGAACGCCTCCAGCGTCGTCTCGTCGAAGAGCGCAGCCAGCTCCGCCGGGAGCTCGAGCTCCTCGAGCAGCCCGTCGGCGGCCAGCTCGCCGACCCAGTCGTGGGCGCCGATGACGATGTCCGCGCCCTCGCCGACGGGGGCCGCGGTGGCGAGTCGCGAACGGATGTCCTCGAACGGAATCTCCTGGACTACGACGGGGATGCCCGTCGCTGCCGTGTACGCTTCGCCTGCTGCCTCGAACACGGGCGTCCTGGTGTCGTCCGCCCAGATGGTGATGGTGCCCGGCGTGCTCGCGAACGCTGCGAGCGCCAGCCCCGCCGCCAGTAGACCACTAAGCAACACTGCTTTGAGTACCTTCATCTGCTTCCTCCTTGTTCGCTCACCTGCATGTACAGCTCATATGTCCGACGTGCGACTATGTTCTCTTCCTCCGATCACCTCCTTCAGTCGCATTCCACCATGACCGGCACGAGTTTTGCGTAGGTACCGGCCTGAGCGTCGAAACTCCCTAGGATCTCCTCCTGCGTGTACCCCTCCGGGGCCAAATAGTCGTAGGCCCACGGTGCCACCCCGGGGGCAGGGTTCCCCCCGCCGGTCCACTCCGCCGCCGATCGAGCGACGGGGCGGATGTTGTTGGGGCCGAATCCGTCCTGTGAAGCGACGAGCACGTAGTGGCCTCCGCACATGCTGGGGACGATGTCCTTGGGGATCCGCACGTACACCGTCCGGCGGGCCGGATCCGCGGACACGTCCACACGGTACTCGGAGCCGTCGGCCCCGTACATGTGACGGCCGTAGTCCGGCCAGCCGGCGATCTTCAGGAAGTAGTTCCACGGGTGGTCCTCGTGGAAGCGCACGCGCATGGCCTCGCCCGCCGGATGCAGCTCGGTGGACCCACCTTCCTCGACATCGAGGTAGACGTGGATCAGCGGGTGGCTGAACCCCAGAGGCCCGCTCCAGGGGTTGGGGAGCGAGGCGAACTCCAGTCCCAGGAGCCACGTAGCGCCTTGGTCGATGATCGTGTACCGGACGAGGTCGAACAGCCCCTCCTGGTCACGGAACACCCCAGCGGTGGGGTAGGTGTACGTCCCCGGGCCGTGGTCGTCGGCCATGGGATCCTCGAACTCAGCGACCACGGTCCCCGTGACGAGCGGTGGGAACCGCACCATCGCCGGTCGGCCGGGGGCCGAGCCCACGATCGTTCCTTCGTGCTCGATGGCCAGACGTGCCCACGCCACGAGCTCTTCCGATCGGTCAAGTCCAAGCGACTCGAAGGGTATCTGGAACTCGATCGTCTCGCCCACGCGGGCGATCCGCTCCCCGAGGTCCTGGATGCGGCTTGCGAAGCGCCACGTCTCGCCTCCACCTGCGGTGAAGCGGAACACGTAGCCCCGCCCCTCGGCATCGACGTTCGCCAGCTGGAGCTGGACGACCTCGGTGAACGGCATGCCCAGCTCCTCGCCGGAGAAGCGCGTCAGGCTGTTCACCGGTGTGCCGCTGGGGGCCTGGCTGTGTGGGCCGAGGTAGAGGGATACCGTGTAGTCCTGGCCGATCCAGGAGTCGGGCGAGGTGTGGGTGTCCATTCGAACGTAGATGTGTCGTGTCCCATAGCCGATCCAGACGCGCCGGACCTCTCCCTGCCCAGGGAGCACGGCCGCACCGGCCCATGCCGTATCGTCCACCTTCCCGTCCATGCTGGGTTCGACCTCGCCGCTTGCGAATGGAAGCGGTGCGGTGCGGGGTGTGGGTGCCTGGGGGACGAGGGTCGCTTCGCCCGATGCCGTACGGTGATACCAGCTGCTCACGGCCACGACCTGGTACGCATGCGGGAGGCCGTAGGCGATGTCCTCGTCGGCGTAGGCGCCTGTCCTCGGGGGCACTGTGGCCACGCGCTCCCACGAGCTGCCGTCTACGCTCCGCAGGACCTCCAGGTGGTGGATGGTCCTCGGCTCGGGGTGGCGGAAGGAGAGCGTGACATGGCTGGGCGCATCGAGCCGCCGCAGCGTGCGCACCTCCTGCAGCTCCGGTGCTGTGGGCGCGGCCACGTCTGGGTTGAGGACGGCCTCGAACCAGGGCAGCCGGCCGTCCGGCCACCGTGCGGCGGTCCACGTCGCTCCCCTGTCGGTGGAGAAGAAGAGGGTGGCGAACCAGATTCCGGGACGGTCCGGGACGAACGTTCCCGAGAACAGGTGGCCCTCGTCCGCGCGCCCCTCGTACACCGCCTCGGCGTACGTCCAGTCGGACATGTCGTCGGCTTGACCGAATCCGAAGCGGGCCTGAAGCTCCGAACCGGGCTCGTCGGACGCCTCCGGATCCTCAATCCGAGCCACAGCCGTGACTGGCGGGATGGCCTTATCGACTTCGAGCAAGTGCGTGGCCTCCTGCAGCGCGAACGAGCGGACCTCGGCCAGGGCGAGAGGGCGCGAGGGAACTGCGGTTACATGTTCGCTGAGGAGGCTCTCGTTGCCGGTGGCGTCCAAGGCGGACACCGCGTAGTGATATCGGACAAGGTTTTCCAGTCCTTCATCGGTGAACGAAGTCTCGGTCAGGGCCTCGCCGGCGATCACGTAGCGCCCGCCGGGAAGCTCCGTGCGGTAGAGGTTGTACCCGACTGCGTCAGGAACAGGATCCCAGGAAAGGGCGACGTGCCCGTCCCCGCTCTGGGCGTTCAATCCCCGCGGGGCTTCCGGAGGGGTGATCGCTTGCCCCGGCTCGCTGATCAGGATGGCCGCAGACACCGGGCCGAGCGACAGCGAGAGCTCTCCCTCGCGTACGGTGTACACCTTCCCCGACAGAGCATCCGCGAAGCGCACGCCGTCGCGGCAGAAGCCGGAGAGGTCGAGGGTCAGATCCCCACCGTCCATGCTCAGCACGATCACCGCCAGGGCGTTGTGCTCGGCCACGCGCATCGTCTCGCCGGCTTCAACGTTGAGGACGTAGGCGGTGCGGCCCAGCGCGTCGGTGTCCCCCAAGAGGCGGCGGCCGAAGGCGTAGGTCCCCCCCGTTGTGGCAAGCGGGAGGAACTCCCCCGTGCGTAGCACGGGGTGCGCCTGACGCAGTGTGCCCAGCTGACGATAGTGGGCCAGCAGTTCGTTCTCGTCCGTGGCTCGGTCCCATGGCATGGGACGGCGGCACTCGGGATCGCGGTCACCCGCCAGACCGAGCTCGTCGCCGTAGTAGACGGTCGGGGCGCCGGGTAGGGTGAACAGCAGCGTCGTCCCCAGCATGAGGCGCTCGAGCGCTGATCTGTTCAAGGATTCGATGCGTTCAGGGGACATCGTTGCTGCTCGTTGCGCGTCGGCGAAGAGATCGGTGTCGACGTAGCCCAGTTCGGTGAGGATGCGGGCTGTGTCGTGTGAGCCGATCAGGTTCATGAGCGCGAAGAAGGCCTCCTGCGGGTAGTCCTCGAACGTGCTCATGATCTGCGCGTGTAGGGCTCCCGCCCCACCGCCGCGCAGGTAGTCGAGCACAGCGGACCGGAGACGGTAGTTCATCGTCGAGTCGAAGCTGTCCCCGAGCAGGTAGTGTGTGGCATCGCCCCACTCCTCGGCGATCATCGCCGGTTCTCCATGGGGGACCCTCGGCAGGCCCATTTTCCCACGGGTGTAGGTACGGAAGGCCACCCATACGTCGTCCGCGCTCTCCATGGGCACGTCGATGCGCCAGCCACTGGCGCCCGCCATGATCCAGCGCCTGGCGATCGAGTCGTCGGCCCGGATGACATAGTCGGCCCACAAGTCGACATTCAGCTCGCTTCCTGCGACCGCGCGGATCTCCGGGAGGCTCTCGAGGTCCCACCAGCCGTCGTAGTCGTACCGTTCTCCTCCATACGGGGCAGCGCCCTCCCCGACGATGTCGGGGCGGATCTCGAACCACTCGACGAAGGTGAAGTCGTCCAGCCCGGCCTTGAGGTAGTCCTCACGGACACGTCGCTCCGCCTCGGCCTGGCTGATCCCTTCTCTGTGCATGAGTTCGTACACCGATGCCCAGAACGCATACGCGCCCACGTCGTCCGGCCACTTGCCGTAGCGGTCGAAGTAGCGGGAGTCGTCGCTGACGTGGTTGAAGACCCCGTCAAGGATGAGGTGCATACCCCGCGCCCGAGCCGCATCGGCCAGTTGTGCGAAGTCCTCGTCCGTCCCCAGCACCCTGTCGATCGATTCGTAGTCGGCTGCGTCGTAGCGGTGGTTGCTCGGGGACTCGAAGATGGGGTTGAGGTAGAGCGCCGTCACGCCCAATGACTCGAGGTAATCCAGCGAGTCGATGATCCCCTGAAGGTCCCCCCCGAAGAAGTCGTTGTTCCAGATCCCGTCTCCGTCGTAGTCGGGGTTGACCCCCTGTTCCCGTGGGTTGTCGGGAAGCTGGTCCCAGGTGCGTACTTCAGCAGGCCAGGGGCCTCTGAATCCCCGCTCAAGCGCGATCTCCAGGCCGCGGGGGTCGCTGGAGCGGAAGCGGTCAGGGAAGATCTGGTAGATCGTGGCTTGCGTCAGCCAGTCGGGTGTTGTGAAGCCAGGGACATAAACGGTGAGTTGGTATCCCGGGGGGACGGCGCGCCCGAGCCTGCCGCGGCCACCCAGCTCGGAGGTGTTGCCGTAAAACCAGCGGTCCTCCTCAGCTTCGAGGACGAAGTGGTACGAGACGATCGTCGGGCGTGGCACGGTCAGCGTGGTCTCCCAGTACACGCGGTCGTCCTCGGAGACCGCGTCCGCGACCTCCATTGTCTGCTCTCGCCACAGCCCCGTCTGGGTGTCCTGCCATGCGAGCAGGGCGCGCTGGAAGTCGCCGGCGCCCGTGCTTATACGCAGGCGGACGGGGGTGCCAGCTTCCACTGCTCCGAAGGGAGCGCGGTACAAGGCCGCGTGGCTGTCGTGCACCACCAGGTCTGCCCGGGGAGCACTGCTGACGCCCATGGCGAACGCTGCCAGAATGAGCGCCGTCACCACGAGGGTGGTTGCCCGTTGAGGGACAGAGATACCATGCTTCATGTCGAGACACCTCCTGAGAACCTGCCGTTGCCCGGCCTGAGGCGAACGAGTTCACGTGCGTCCAGCTCGCACAACATGATAGCACCCCGACGGTCCACCGCGGGAGGCTTCCCGGCGAGGGACTCCACCCGCGCTCCTCGGGGCGCGTAGATGGCTAGGGTGCTGTGCCCCTCGGATCGGATGAGCCATCCGCCGTTCGCTTCCGCGTGCCATGTGCCGTAGGCCGCGGGGACAAACTTGTCGCGCATGCCCAGTGGAGCGAGGCCATCGCGCATGGGGGCGAACACCCGATAGGCCAGGCCGCCCGCGTCGAGTGGAGCGCCGCCTTCCGCGATGGGGCTGCCGGTGAGCCCGTCCCAACAGAAGAACTCGCCGTCCTCCGGAGGGCGAGCGGACAGAGGCACGGGCTCGTCGGCCGTGTTCAGCGCCAGCAGGTACCACCAGGTGGCCAGTGGTTGGCTGTGGTGGGTCCAGAAGAGGGCGATGTCCCCCTCGAGAGAGGCATCGACGGCGATTGGCGGGTGGTCAGGCCGTAGGATCGCGCCGGTGTTCCCGATCAAACTCCGAAGCAGGTCGACATCGAGCATCCCCGGGCCGTCGCCCAGGGCCAAGGGTCCACAGGACAGAGCGCGGAGGACGGCCTCTTCGCTCGGCGCGCCCCCGCCAAGACGCGCGTCGGCGCGCGAGAGAAAGAGATCGTGGAAGGGCGTGAGCCCCAAGGCGTGGACGACGCTGCCCAGGAGCAGGTTCGTCCTGCGTAGTTGCGCTGGAGGTACCCAGGCCTCCAGGAGGTCTTCGTGCCCCTTGGAGGCAGCGCGCCGTAGCGCTTCCTGCTGACAGAAGAGGTAATCCGTACTCGTCCTGGCTGCGATCACCGCTGGCAGTTGCGTCGAGGCCAGCACCATGCCCATCGTTTGCATGCACAGGATGACGTCGAGCCCGCGGGCAGCGAACGCGCGGGCCATCCCCGCGAACCAGGACTCCGCGCGCGCCGGATCGGATCGGAGCGTATCCGTGGTGTGCTGCTGGGTGCGGAGCCAGTCGTGCCATGCGGCGATCGCCCCGTGCGAGGCAAGCTCTTCGGCCACGGTTTCGTAGAAGTCCGGATCCGAGCCCGAAGCGCCGTAGGCGTTGTTCTCCGACAGCGCCGACAGGTGAAGCACGAGCGGCAGCTCTTCGGTTGGCTGGCGCAACCCGCGGGGGTACTTGCTCTTGTCCGGGACGAACGCCATGGCCTGACCGATCCGGCTGTAGGGATACCAGAGGTCGAGTCCCAGATGAGACAGGGGAGCTTCCTGGGCACGGGTCGAGGCCAGCAGTCGGCGGAGCTCTTGGTCGTTCAGCGGGTTGAGAAGCTCGGTGTAGTGACTCCCGTAGGCGTTCCACCATCCCAGTCCCCGGTTGACCTCGTGGGCGGAAGACGGCCTGCGTTCCTTCACGCCGGCCTGCAGACGATCCCCCAGACAGTACAGGGCACCGTGCGTGTCATGGCCGAGGGTGAACCACGTACGAGCATGCCAACCCGCAGGCAGCGCGTCCACCGAGCCTTGGAGCCCGCGCGCAGCGCCGCTTTCGTGTCCGGTGAGCGGGCTCGTGAGCCAGTGGTCTCCGGGCGCCACCGCCAGCGCGGCGCCCTGCTTGTACAGAACAAGTGGCACGAATGCCCTCTTTGGAAGGCCGTCGCCTGCACGGCCCGTGAGCGGTGTCGGCCAATGTCCCCCTGGATACGGCTCGGAGGTAGAGCCCAGCCCGAACGAAAGCGCCAGATACGAGAGATCAGGGGCGACTGAGAAAGCCGGTGCCAAGAAGGTCGGATCGTCCATGGAGTCTGAGCGCGCCAACGGAGCGAGGGGGCGAAGGAGCTCGAACTCGGCGCAGCAACTCGTCTTCCAGCAGGTGATCGCGAGTCGTGTGAGCGGAGATCCGTGGAGCGCGTACGTCCGCGTCCATCGTTGGAAGCTTCCCATGGCGTCCTCGCCCGAGTGCGATGTCCACGAGCCGCCCGTCAGATCGCCCGAACCGTCACCCAGCCAGCCGCTCCCGTTGGGGATGCGCAGTCCCATCCCTCGCAGCCAGGGTGTCCCCTCGACCCAGAGCTCGGGGCGTCCGTCGTCCGCGATCCTCACGTGCAGCATCAAGCGGCCTCCAGTGGCAGTTGGAAGAAGCTCTCCGTGGCCAAGGCTGCGGCCCCGATGAGAAAGCCGTCCGCGCCGAGTTCCGCAGAAAGGATCGTGAGATCCCGTGCCTCCTCGGGGAACGCATTCCGCCGCACTTCATGCTCGAACTCGGGAAGGAACAAGTCCGCGTCTTCCATGCGTTCCCCGCCGAGCACGAGCGCCTCGGGGTTCAGCAGGTTCACCACGTTCTTCGCGCCTTGTCCCAGCGAGCGCCCCATCTCCGCGAACGTCGTTCGGGCCAGCTCGCATCCGTTGCGGGCCGCCTTGGCCATGCAGGCGATGTCGGTGAAATCGAGACGGTGCGCCTGGGTCTCCAGATAACCGTCCGAGGCGTAGACCTCCAGGCAGCCCCGAGCGCCGCAGCGGCACAGCGGGCCTTGTGGGTCCATGGTGATGTGCCCGAGCTCGCCCGCGCCACCGAAGGCCCCGTGATAGAGCTCACCTTGGAGCACGACGCCGGCGCCGATGCCCTCGCCTACGGTGAGGCAGACGAAGTGGCGGAACGGGCGCCCCGCGCCGTACAGGCGCTCGGCCAGTGTCAGGGCGTTCACGTCGTTCTCCACCCAGGCCGGGATGCCCAGGAGTCGGCTCAGGGGCCCGGTCACTTCGACATGGCGCCAGGCCAAGATCGGCGAGTAGAGATCGATCCCCCGGGAGGAGTCGACCAGCCCCGAGATGCCCACGCCCACACCGAGGACACGACCTCGACGCAGGTCTTCGACGGTCTCCCCGATGCGCTCGAAGACGCCGTCCGGAGAGGGGGCGTCGGGGAGGGGGACATCCACACGATCGAGGATCTTCCCCGCCAGATCGACCCGGGCCGCGCGGATCCGTGTTCGTTCTACCTTGATCCCGACGGTGGACGCGTAGCTGGGGTTGAATCCCAGCAGCACCGCACGGCGCCCGCCATGGGAGCAGCACTTGCCTTGCTCCTGGATCAGGCCTTCGGCCAGGAGATCCCGGACCATGCGGGTCAAACCCGAGGGTGCCAGGCCGCTGAGGTGGGAAAGCTTAGTGCGGGACATAGGCCCTCGGTGCCGGAGCAGATCGACGATCAGCCCCCGGTTGTGGCCACGGAGCAGCTGCAGATCTCCCTTGGTGGGACCCATCTCCCGCTTTCTTCACAGTGCGAAGAAAGCGGGAGAGTCTACCTCGCTGCGGGTGGGAGAGCAACCCCCCCCGTCAACGCTTCTTGCGGGGTTCGAGACGCTGAACGGACCCGTTGGCGAGGAGCTCTTTGGCGTGTTCCTGAAGCTTGAACTTCTGGACTTTGCCCGAGGGCGTCATGGGGAACTCCGGCGTGACCACCACGTAGCGAGGCACCTTGAACCCCGCGATGCGATCGGCGCAGAAGTCGACGGCCTCCTGAGGGTCGACCTTCGCCCCCTGTCGGGGGATGACGAACGCCATGCCCACCTCGCCCATCACCTTGTCGGGCACCCCAACCACGGCCACGTTCTGCACGCCTGGGTGGGTGAACAGGACCTCCTCGATCTCCGCCGGGTATACGTTGAACCCGCCGGTGATGATCATGTCCTTCTTCCGGCCCACGATGCGGACGTACCCCTCCTCGTCCAGCGTGGCGAGGTCGCCTGTGTAGAGCCAGCCTTCCTCGTCGATGACCTCCG
>PWTC01000049.1 GCA_003563005.1 Candidatus Acetothermia bacterium | reverse complement strand
CGAGATGGGGTCACGGGTTCTGCTTCCCACATGGCTCTTCATACCTTTGGCGAACTGGGCAATGCGTCGGGAGGCCAGGCGTGCTCACACGCGCGATCTCGACGCAAGGCCGTATGCCTAGCCGGCGGCCCCCCTCGGCGCTTCCCTACTAGAAGGGGATGTGCGGTTCATCTCCCGCTGGCTCTTCACCTTCCGGTTCAGGCGCGGAGGACACCTGGGATGATGGTACTTCCTCAGAGGGCTGCACCTGGGTTTCCTCGAGCTTCTCGGTGATCCGGGTCACCTGCACCTCAGCATCTTGGATTTTGGCCCGGCAGAGCGCCAGGAGTTCAGCAGCCTCGGCCACCAGGGCTGAGAGGCCATCGATGTCCACCCTTCCCTCCTCAAGATCTGCGAGGATCGTGTCCAGTCGGGCCACGGCGTCGGCGTAGGGTAGCGCGGCGGACTCCTTTTTGGGCTTCTTGGATGAGCTCATCAGGTCTCCTCATCTCCTTCCGATCGCAGGCGCAGCATACCCCTCCTTAGCTCAGCACGCACCCTTGTGCCGGGTGGTGCCTGGTCGGCCGAGGTGACAGCCGAGCCGGTGTCGAGGCGAAGGATGGTGTAGCCCCGCTCCACTACCCGTCTTGGGTCGAGGAGGGCGAGACGGCGTGCCCGAGCGTTGACGCGCTCACGCTCAAGGGCGAGCAGCCGGCGCGAGGCGCCGATGAGCCGCCGTGGCGCACGCGACAGGTGTGCTCCTTCCGCTCCCAGGAGCACGCTGGCCAGGCGGGGGAGCGCGCTTGTCCAGTAAGCAAGGCGTTCACGGCCAGCGCGCAGAAAGCCTCGTGCAGCAGTGGCCAACCGCCTCTGCTCGCGGGCGAGGTGTTCGGCCGCCCTCTCGAGCGCGCGGCGAGCGCTGCGGGACACGCGCGTGGAGCGTTCCCTTTGATCACGGCGAGCGCGCTCTAGCGCGAGCGCGGCCAACTCAACCGACCGCGTGACGGCCTGCTGCATGTGCTCCAGGGTGTCTTGCACCTGCTGTACCACGAGCTGGGCGGCCGCTGTGGGCGTCTTGGCCCGCCATCCCACTTCGTCGAGCACGGAGCGGTCCTGCTCGTGTCCGATGCCGATCACCACCGCTAGCGGGAACGAGGCGACAGCGCGACCGAGCGCCAGCGAGTCGAACCACCCAAGGTCTGTGCGGGATCCGCCACCGCGGCAGATGAGCACGAGGTCAAAGGCATCTGCGTTGTCCCGAAACCAGGTGAGTGCGTTGAGGACGGACGCCTCGGTGGCGCGACCCTGCACGCGGGCCCCGTGCACCGTGACCTCGAAGGCGAATCCGGACTCATGGAGTGTCTGCAGCACGTCGCGCTCGGCGTCCGAGCCGAGGCTGGTGATGAGGCCCACCCGGAGCGGAACAGGAGGAAACGACAGGGCACGGTTGCGACCGATCAACCACTCGGCGGTGAGCTGTCGAAGGATCTCCTCACGCCGCCGGGCGGCCTCGCCGAGCGTGTACGACACGTCCAGGTCCTGCACGATCACCCGGTACGCGCCCCACTCGGCGTGGAGGTCGACCAGGACAAGCAGACGGACCGTCAGCTCGTCCTCCAGCCGGAATGGATCGCCCTCTCTGGCCAGCCTCGCCTCGATCGCCTGGCGTGCGTCGCCGAAGAGCACGGCGGTCACCTGGGCGACGGTGCCGCCCGCGCCGCGCTCGACGAGCTGGAAATCCACCACCCGCTTGTGGGAACTCTTGGCGAACCCGGAGATCTCTCCCACGATCCACACCGGTGAGGGGAACGCAGCGCTGACCGCTGTGCGCACACGCAGGTTGAGTTGTGAGATGGTCAGGTCGTCGCCTGCCCGACCCCGTTGCGCTTCGTAGAGTCTGAGGACTCCCTCGTCGAACGTGAAGCCGGCGTCCTTGAGCGTTTCGACCACCGTCAAGGTGGACTCGGCGGGCACGATCCACTCCTTCGTGTCAGGACTCCATCGCCGTCCCGGAAGACCCTTGACGAGCTGTACGAGGCCCGGATGGTACGGGAACTCGATCTTGAGCTGCCCCTTGTCGTCGGCCGTCACCCGCCCGGCCATGTGTACTCCCGTCCTCTGGCGACCATGCCACAAACTAGCCGCACCAGAGTCGCGAGGCAAGTGTTGTGTGGGGAGGACGGTGGGCCCCCCGGGTACACTGCCTCTGGAAGCGCCGGCCGACGATCGCACGTGCTTGTCCGAAGGGAGGTGCATGGTGCGCTTGAGTGCAGAAGAGTTAAGGACGCGGGCGGCCGCGCTGAGAGAGCGCGCCTCCCCGTGCGTCCTCTGCCCGCGCCGGTGTGGCGTCGATCGTGCGCGCGGCGAGTTGGGCGCGTGTAGGATCGGCCTGCGGCCCTGGGTGGCCTCCGTGGGACCGCACTACGGCGAGGAACCCGTGCTGGTGGGGAGACGAGGTTCGGGGACGGTCTTCCTCGTCGGCTGCAACCTCGCCTGCGTCTTCTGCCAGAACGCTGACATCTCGCAGGGCGGCGCCGGGGGTGAGCTGCCCGTAGCAGCGCTCGCTGGGGCGATGCTCGGCCTGCAGAACTTCGGCTGCCACAACATCAACTTGGTCTCCCCCACGCATCAGGCACCCCAGCTCGTCGAGGCCCTGGCGCTGGCCCGGGAAGACGGGCTCTCGGTCCCGCTCGTCTGGAACTGCGG
>PWTC01000156.1 GCA_003563005.1 Candidatus Acetothermia bacterium | reverse complement strand
GGGTCCCCCTCCCAATCAAGCGCGCAGATCCGCGTCTCCACGTCCGCGCGCAGCTCATCGAGCCCCAGTCGGAAGGGCTTGACATCGGCCGCCGTGTGGCCGGGAGCGCGCTGTTCCATGAACTCGGTGAAGATGCCCGCTCGGTAGGCCTTGCTCCAGGAATCGGGGAGCCCAGCAAAAATGCGGTCGCGCAACGATCGGCCATGCCAATAGGGGATGACCTCTGTTTCGTAGGCCTGTAGGACTTCATAGGGCACCCCGTAGCGCGTCTTCTCGCGGCCGGCGAGCGCCCGGAGATCCTCGAGGCTGTGGCAGGTCAGCTCCGGGTAGGTGGGGCATACTTTGGGCGCTGGTCCACGCTCCCCCACGATGAGTTCATGGTCCCCGATGTACAGAGACTTGCGCTCGCACAGGTGTCGGAAGGCCAGGGCACGCAGGACCGCCGGGCCGTGCTTGCCTTGGTTCTCTTTGTAGAACCGCGTCATGAGCAGCGCCCGCTCGGCCGACACGCTCGGCTGGGCATGCATCGACGCCTCCCTCAGCACGCGCACCCGCTCCCTCATCTCGCTCATCCTCCCACTCGTATGCGAAGACCGGCAGTTGCCATACTCTCAGCCATCCGGTCGACGTCGGCCCGATGGGCCGGCATCGTATCCGTCAAAGCATACCCCCGTCCCAATCGGGCATACTTGGCCACGCCGGCCCGATGATAGGGGAGCAGGCACACCAGCGGTTGTCGCCGCAAGCCCCCGACCAGGTCCGTGATGCGTTCCACGGTCAGGCTACGGTCGTTGTAGCCCGGGATCAGCGGGATCCTTATCCAAAGCTCGGCTCCCGCCATCTCCAGAGCGTGGAGGTTCTCCAGAATCGGTGCCAGCGGAACTCCGACAAGCTCCTGATGTCGGGCTTCGTCGAGCTCCTTGATGTCAAAGAGCACAAGATCACAGCGCTCCGCCGCGCGCACGAGTTCCCCTCTTGGTGCGTATCCGCAGGTGTCGAGCGCCGTGTGCAGCCCGGCCCTGCGGCACAGTTCGAGGGCCTCCAGGAGGAACTCCAGCTGCATGAGGGGCTCCCCACCGGAGAATGTGACTCCGCCGCCGGAGGTTTCGAAGAACACGCGGTCGCGCCCAAGGTCTCGCACGAGGTCCGCAGCACTCATAGGCGTCCCCGATACCCCCCTAGCCCCAGAGGGGCACACCTCAACGCAGCGGCCGCACATCGTACAACGGCCGCGATCCG
This sequence comes from Candidatus Acetothermia bacterium, assembly GCA_003563005.1. Lineage (GTDB taxonomy): Bacteria > Bipolaricaulota > Bipolaricaulia > Bipolaricaulales > Bipolaricaulaceae > PWTC01. The sequence continues at coordinate 1,452 of PWTC01000156.1, read as the reverse complement.
TGGCCAGCGCCCCGCCCGGCCCGGGGGAGATCGCCCCGGCAGGGCAGTCCGCCACACAACGGCCGCAGCCAATGCATCGCGTGGAGATGGACCATACCTCTTGCTCAGAAGAGATGCCCTCCGGATTGTGACACCACGGGCAACGCAGTGGGCAGCCTTTGAGGAAGACGGTCGTACGTACCCCCGGACCGTCGTGGAGCGCGCCCCGCTTCACTTCGAACACCAGACCCTTCACTTCCTGCGCCAAGACCACTCCTCGCCCCCGCCTGCTCCGCCGGACGCCGGACCCTCACATCGAGGGCATCCAGTGGATGCTCTGTCAGTATCCGGACCCCAGGACAGTGGGGCAAGATGCGCGCAGCGCGGGAGGCAGTCCCGGGTAGAGTCAGACTGCCGTGGATCAGAGGCGCGCACCGCCATCTCACGCTGCCGCTGACGACGGTCCACACTCAGGCGGCTGTGGGTTGCGGGTGCTCTGGGAACGTTGAAGCTCGAGAACAAGGACGTACCGGAAGTCGGACAGAGGGACGAGGCCGTGCCGGGCGAGCGCTTCGATCCGCTCCTCACACGGGATCATCGCTGACAGGTACTCCTGTCCACGTTCCCGAGCGCGGGCGTGGGCGAACCGAAGAAGGGCGTCCTGTCCGGCGTCGTCACCGTGCAAGAACGCGACCGAGGCGAACGCCGCGGGTGCGTACGGATCTGCAGATTGGATGAGGAGCCCGCGGGCTGGATTCCCCCGGGCGAACACCTCGCCACGGATAACCAGCTCGGCCAACCGCTGACGGGTGAGTTCGGGAAACCGCCACCCCAGACCGAGCAGGCCGTGCGCGTCACGGTACGCGGACGAGGCGCGGACAACCGCCCAGGCCGGCTCGAACTCGCGGACGGGAGCAACCCCTGGAGGCGTGAGCTCATGGCGCACAGGCCCCTCGACATAGGTGAACCGGGCGATCTCCCGGAACCCCTGCTTTCGGGCGATGTGGAGGCTCTCCACGTTGGCCTCGGCTGTGGCGAACCGGACCGAGCGAGGTTTCAGGGCCAGTGCAGATTCGAGTTGGTGCTGCGCCAGGGCCTTGGCCACGCCCCTGCCCCGGAGGGCCGGGTCGACCCGCAGTCCTTCTAGCCACACCTCACCCGGAGAGAGGATCGTGAGCTTGCCATATCCAGCAAGCTGCCCGTCGAGCTCGGCCACCGCGAGGCCTCCCTCGGCGAGCCAATCATCAAGGACGAGAGGGATGTAGTCCTCTCCCTCCCAGATCTGGGCGGAGATGGCGAGGATTCTCTCTCGATCATCGGGTTGTGCAGGACGAAGGATGATCGCCACGACGATATCCTACACGCCCGCGCATGGATGTTGCCCGCCCTCCGCCTCCCTCAATAGGGGAAGACGCGCTCGCTGAGGGTGCGTCAGCCGACGCAGCACACCCACCCTGCCGTGTCGCCAGGGTG
>PWTC01000118.1 GCA_003563005.1 Candidatus Acetothermia bacterium | reverse complement strand
GTGGAGAAGCTCCCGAACTGAACCGGAGGCCGGAACTCCGTGCCACAGACGTTCTCGTAGATCGGCTCGCAGAGCACCGTGCCGCTGGGTACCCCCGCACACCAGTCCCAGCCTTCGGGGACGGACACAGTGAACTCCAGGTCGAACGTCTCCTCACTCAGCAGCGGTTCATCGAGTACGAAGCACCCATCGACGTACTCGGCACCCTCCACAACATCACTGATGACGAGCGGATCGCAGTCCACGCACAGCCGGACGTTTCTCGCCGGTCCGGGACCCGTATTGGTGATGGGCATCGACGCCAGTACACCCTCCGGCGAGCAGTACGGCATCTCGATGTTAGGTGGATCCCACTCCAAGAGCGGGTTCTCCAGTATGAGTAGGATGGAGGCGGTCGCCGTCCCCCCGTCGATCGCCGTATCGAAACACACAGGGCCGTCGTCACAGCCGAACCGCACGTTGGCCCTGTTGTCCAGGCCCGAGCAGGCGATCACTTCCGCCCACAAGACCACCTCCACGGTCTCGTCCGGAAGGACCTGCGGGATCTCCCAGACGACCGTCTGGCCGTCGACCGTTCCTACAGGGTCGGACGAGTCATACGCCAACCCTGAGCCCAACACATCCGTGACCACCACGTTGTAGATGGGACCGAATCCTGTGTTCTCCACGGTGATCGTCCACTCGACGACATCGCCCACACGCGCCTCGATCACGCCGGGCTCTTTGTAGACGACCACCGCGCCGGGCAGGATCTCGATGGAGAGCGAGTCGTCAAGCACCCCAGCGATCGTGCAGGAGACGTAGTCCACACGAACCTCATTGTTGCCAGAGAGCGTGCCGCACGAGGTCTCAAGCTCATACTCCACGCGGACTTCCCCACCCGAGGGCACCACGTAATCATCTCCGGTGAGAGCGTCCAGATCCCACACGAGATCCAGGCCGATCTCATCGGGATCCGCGTTCAGCGTCGTGCCGTCGTGCAGGGTAACCTCGCCCGAGCCAGGCACGTACGTGAACCCCTCCGGCCGCGTGCTGGTGATGACGATGCTGTTGGCTGTGTTCGTATCGCTGGCCGTGAACACGACCGTGAACAGCTCTTGCTCGCACCGGCCCATCTGATCGGGGCCCAACAGCTCCAGGAACGGTTCCTCTACAACGTGAAGCACCTCTGCGGTCGCCGTTCCCCCGTCGATCGCCGTATCAAAACACACCGATCCGTCGTCGCAGCCGAACCGCACGTCAGCCTGGTTGTCCAGGCCCGTGGAGTCGACCACCTCCGCCCACAGCAGCAGCTCCACCTGTCCGCCTGGAAGAATCTCCGGGATCTCCCAGACGATGGTCTGGCCGTCGACCGCTCCTGCAGGGTTGGACGAGTCATACGAAAACCCTGAGCCCAACACGTCCGCGACCACCACGTTGTAGACCGATCCGACACCTGTGTTCTCCACGGTGATCGTCCACATGACGAGATCACCCAGGCACGCCTCGGTCAGGCCAGGCTCTTTGTCGATCGCCACCGCGCCAGGCAGGACATCGATCGCGAGGGAATCCGTTGCCTCGTCGGGCACTCCCGCCAGATCGAACGCGACGCGCACGGAGTTCATCCCCGACTGGGCGTCGCAGTTCGTGCGTAGATCGAACTCAAGCGTCAGTTCCTCCCCGGGGGGAAGTTCGTAAGGCATGCCCAGCAGCGTGTCGGCATCCCACAGCAGGTCTAAGCCCACTTCGTCAGGATCACCAGCCAACACGACGCCGTCGTGGAGTATCAGGCGCGCACTGCCGGCAACATAGAAGAAACCGTCATCCGCGAGCGTGTTCGTGATGATGACCGAGCTCGCCGTCTGGACGGAATCGTTGTCGAAGGTGATGGTGTAGGTCGCCTGCTCGCACCAGTTCAGCGCATCCGGGCCTGAGATGTCCACCACTTGCCCAGAAACGCCCCCAAAAAATAAGACCACCGCAGAGAAAGCTACAAGCGTGATGCTCCACTTCCGCCCCAACATAACCCCCCTTCAGTTCCGCCCGTCGGCAGGCTTCCGCGCCCTTCGTGCCCCGCGCCGCATTATAGCAGGAAATCGACTACGATGTAGCACATGCCGCGTCCCCACCATAACTACCGCCTCTCACTCAGTCAGGCGCCACTCGACCCAGGATCAAGGGGGTCAGAGCTTTAGTTTTGGTGTCACGTGTCCCTTGTGCTGGCCATGTGTCCTCCTGAGAGGACACGTGACACCAAAACTAAAGCTCTGACCCCCCGTGTTAGGCGATGACTTTGCGTTGCCAGGTGCCGCGGAGGAACCACAGGGCGATGGCGGTGGCGCCCAGGAATTTGGCGACCACGATGGCATACCAGATGCCATCCACGCCCAGCGGGGTCGAGAACGCAGCCGCCAGCGGGATCTGCAGCACCCAGATGTTGAGCAGCAGAAAGAGCGTCTTGACGAGCGTGCGGCCCGCGCCGTCCAAGGCACCGCCCAACACCTGCTGCACTGCCAGGAAGCCGTACGCCATCGCCCCCCACCGCAGGTACTGCGTCCCGATGCGGATCACCTCTGCATCCGCGGAGAAGAGCTGCATCACAAGTCGGCCACCGAACTGAAAGCCCACCACCACGAGCGCCATAACCCCAACGTTCACGGCCACGCCCGTCCACGCCGTCCTGCCTGCCGAACGTGGCTGGTCCGCGCCGAGATGCTGCCCCACCAGCACGCCCGTGGCACGTGCAAACCCCATGGAGGGCATCCGGATCAGGGAGAGCACACGATTGCCCACGCCCCACGCCGCCAGTGCCATCGTCCCGAACGCAGTGACGATGGCAGTCATCACCGTCATGGCCACCGCCACCGCGGACATCCCCAGTGCCGCAGGCGTGCCTATCCGTATGACGACGCGCATCAGCGACCATCGCGGCACCAGGTGCGCAGGACGCACGGTGAGCCCTCGACGGCCGGTGACCAGAAGGTAGACCCCGACCACGGCCGCGGCGAACCGCGATACCACTGTGGCCACCGCCGCGCCTGCGATGCCAAGCTCGGGGAAGAAACCGATCCCGAAGATGAGTAGCGGGTCGAGCACGATGTTGAGCACAACGCTGGCGATCTTGATTTTCATGGGGGTGACGGTGTCCCCCGTGCCTTCGAGCACAGCGGAGAACACAAAAAACAGGAAGATCAGCGGGATGCCGCCCGTAAGGATGCCGAAGTAGGCCCAGGCGAGCGGCAGGACTTCCGCGTCGGCCCCCACCCAACCGAGCAGCTGTCGGCCAAACCCGAGCCCCAGTGCTGCCAGGGCGACCGAGAGTCCCAGCGAGAAGGCGATCACCTGCCCCGCCGCCAGGCTGGCGTCGTCCCGCTGCGCTGCGCCGCTGTACTGGGAGACGAGCGCCACCCCAGAGACGGAGAAGCCCGCCGCGAGCGAGAACACGATGAACAAGAGAGGAAACGAGATCGACACAGCCGCCAGTGGGACGGCGCCCAATCGCCCCACCCAGAACGTGTCCACCAGCTGATACGTGAGGTGTAGGAGGTGCCCCACCACGATCGGCCACGCCAGCCGCACGAGCGTCGACAGGACAGGCCGCCCCACAAGCGGAGCACCGCCCGTGGGCCTCCCCCGCACCTCGCTCGGCCCGGTGCTGTCGACGATCTCTTCTTCCAGGACCTCGTCTCTCATGCTCATCATGGCCACGCCCGCCACCCTAACGCAGACGTACGGCTCGCTCCAGGCGGCGCAACCACGCGTCCGGGTGCCCCCTCCGCAGATCACTACAGCGCGGGATGGCCTTGTTTGACCTCGTTTGGCCCGAAGCGTGGCCCGGGGCCGTGGGACTAGACGAGGTGGATCTCCAGGACATCCCCGTCCTGGACAGGATGGTCAAGCGGGGCGTGCTGCCCTTCGAACTTCGTCGAGCCCCAGATGCGCACGAACCTAAGCTTGTCCACGAATTCGCGGTGTATGTGGGCCACGACGTCCGTCACAGTGTCCCCCTGCTTCACCGTGTAGGGTTGCCCCATGTCCGCCGGCTTACCAGGCTTCTTCGTGTACACGCGGACGATGTCCGCCGCACCGAAAAGGAGCCTGCGACACTCCTCCAGCCCCGCGCCGGTGGTGGTGGACACAGCCAGCCACGGAAAGCGGCCCTCGGCCCAGCGGGAAAGCGTGTCCACGCCTTCCGGTGCCAGGTCCGCTTTGAGGCCGATCACCACCGTCCGTCTGCGGACCGCACGCCAGTCCAGGGCCACGCTGGGCGCATCGGACAGCGTGATCATGCGTTCTCCGAGCAGTTCGATCACCTGCTCCATGTCCTCGGCCGCCGCATCGCTCGCCAGATCCCAGCACAGCACTACCGCGTCCGCCAGTCGCACGATACCGTACACCCAGCCTTCGGTGTACTCGGCCGAGATCGGGGGAAGATCGACGAGTTGCACCTGGACATCTTCGTAGAGCATCATGCCGGGCAGCGGCTTGAAGGTGGACATGGGGTAGGGGGCGACATCCGGGTGCGCGTTGGTCAAGGCCGCCAAGAGCGCAGACTTGCCCACGTTGGGAGGTCCCACAAGCGCGAGCTGGGCCGCCCCTTCACGCTCCACGTGGAACCCCGTCGCACCGCCTTTGCCCGACTTGCGCCGCTGCTCGGCCTTGTCCTTGAGCTTGGCGATCCGGCGGCGAATGTCGGCTTGCATCTTCTCCGTCCCCTTGTGCTTGGGGATGGTGGCCAGCATATCCTGAAGCGCGTCCAGTCGCTCTTCATCGCTCTTGGCCTGCTGCAGACGGTTCCTCGCAGCTATGAACTCGGGTGTTAGGTTGGCCGGCATCGCTCCTCCCGTGGTCATTGTAAGGTCATGAACTGACCTGTTCTAGCGCGACGGCGTCACCAAGGCTATAGTCTTCATTGTCATGGCCAACCGTATCTGCAGGCTGCTCGGAATCCGCTACCCGATCTTCCTCGGGGGCATGGCCCACGTCTCCCGACCTCCGCTGGTCGCGGCGGTCTCCGAGGCGGGGGGCTTGGGCATCCTCGCCTCCGGTGGCGTACCGCCGGAGGCCCTCGAGCGGGCCATCGCCGAGGTACGACAGGCCACAGACCGACCCTTCGGCGTCAACTTGATGCTCATGGACGCACATGTGCCGATGCAGGTGGAGGTCGTCGCGCGGGCACGCGTCCCCATCGTGACGACGGGCGCCGGGAGTCCAGGGAAGTACATGGACGCGCTCAAGGCTGCCGGCGTCAAGGTGTTCCCAGTGATCCCCTCGGTGAAGCTGGCCGTGCGCATGGCGCGTGTCGGCGCGGACGGGGTGATCGCCGAAGGCATGGAATCAGGGGGACACATCGGTACGGTGACCACCATGGCGCTCGTGCCCCAGGTGGTCGACGCGGTGTCCGTACCTGTGGTCGCCGCCGGCGGCATCGCCGACGCACGAGGCCTGGCCGCGGCCCTGGCGCTCGGCGCCGAAGGGGTCCAGATGGGCACGCGCTTCCTGGCTTCGGAAGAGGCGCCCGCCCACCCGTGCTACAAACAGGCGGTGCTCGACGCGGGGGACCGCGCCACATTGGTGACTGGTCGCAGCCTCGGCCGGCCCGTACGCTGCCTGACGAACAAGCTCACCAAGGCGCTCGCCCGCTGCGAAGAGGAGAAGCGCTCCCCGGAGGAGTTCGAGGACATCGCCACCGGCGGCCTCAGGCGCGCCGTGTACGAGGGCGATACCGAAAGCGGCTCTTTGATGGCCGGGCAGATCGCCGGCCTCATCCATGAGATCCTGCCGGTGCGCACCATCGTTGAGGACATGGTCCGCGGAGCGCACGCGATCCTCGGCGACCGCGGGAGGCTGCTCGAACCGTGAGCGTGGCTACGCCCCGCACCCTGCGGGACCTCGAACTCGCCAAGGTGTTGGCGACCGTCGCCGAACTCGCAGCCTGTTCGCTCGGCGCCGCCGAGGTGCGCGCGCTCCAGCCACTTCCCGAGCGCACCGCCGCGCTCTCCGAACTGGAACTTGTCCAGGAGATGATCTCCGTGGTGCGCGACGGGTTCACGCCCGGCGGGATTGGAAACCTTGAACCACTCCTGGAAAAGGCGCGCGACCGCGGGCACCTCGCCCCGGAGGAGTTCCTGGAGATCGTGGGCGTGCTCGAGGCTGGAGAACGCATGCGCAAGGCCCTGACCACACCCCACACCCCGCGGCTGGCGTCCCTCGTGGGTCGCCTCTCGGACCAAGCCAGCTTCGTGACCGCTGTGCACAAGTTCATCGACGACCGTGGTGCCCTGCGGGAGGACGCCACGCCCAAACTCCGCGAGCTCAACCAGAGCAAGCGACGGCTCGCGGAGTCGATCACCCGTTCCCTGAGGAGCTTCCTGGACAGCCACCGCGAACTGGCACAGGAGACGGTGGTCACGCAGCGTGGGGGGCGGTACGTGGTCCCCCTGCGCTCGGGCGCGCCAGGCCTTTCGTCTGTCGTCGTGCACGATTCCTCGTCCAGTGGGCAGACCGTGTTCGCCGAGCCCGCTTCCGTCGTGCCCATGAACAACCGCCTGCGTGAGGTGGAGGACGGAATCTGGCGCGAACACCAACGGATCCTCGCCGAACTCACCTCAGCGCTCCTCGCACAGGAGGGCAGACTGCGCAAGGACCTCGCGACCTTCGCCCGTGTGGACGGGCTGTTCGCCCGCGCCCGCTATGCGCTCCTCCATCGAGCTGAGATTCCGAAGCTTGTCGAGGACGGGACGATCGAGATCGTGGAGGCACGTCACCCCCTGCTGGGAGAGCGTGCCGTCCCCGTCTCTCTACGCCTCATCGAGCACAGGCTGGCCGTGATCACCGGCCCCAACACCGGCGGCAAGACGGTGTGTCTGAAAACCATCGGGCTCCTCACCCTCATGGCCCAGTGCGGCATCCCCGTGCCCGCCTCACCCCGCACGATGCTCACCGTCTTCCCCCGCGTGCGCTCGGACATCGGCGAGGAGCAGTCCATCGAGCAGAACCTGTCGACCTTCTCCTCGCACATGAGCAACATCGTTTCCATCCTGAACGAAGTCGACGACCGCACCCTCGTCCTCCTCGACGAGCTGGGAGCGGGCACGGATCCCCAGGAAGGTGCTGCCCTCGGACTCAGCACGCTGGAACGCTTGCTCGAGGTTGGCTGTACGGCCGCCGTGGCCACCCACCTCACGCCCGTCAAGCACTTCGCCATCTCCCACCCAGGGATCCTCTCCTGTTCCATGGAGTTCGACCTGGAGACCCTGTCGCCCACCTATCGCGTCCTGGAGGGCGTCCCCGGACGCTCCTGCGCCCTGATCATCGCCGAACGGCTGGGATTGCCCCGCGAACTCGTGGCGCGCGCGCGAAGCCGCCTCACGAGCGGCGAGATCAGAGCGGACGAGGTCATCGCCGAGCTCGGCCGAGAGCGCGCGGCCGCCCGGCGCATCCGCGCCGATCTCGAACTCGAACGGGATCACCTTCGCCGGCTGCGGACGGACTACGAACGACGCCTGTCGAACCTCAGGGAGAAGAAGGGAGCCTCGCTGGGCACCGAACTCGAGCGGCTCGAGCGCGAGATCACCGAGGCCCGCAACGAGCTGGGCACACTCATCGCCCAGGCCCGACAGGCGGAGTCGGCCGAGGCCCGACGGGCCGCCCTGAGACGTCTGGAAGACGTGGCCGAGCGCATCCCGTCACAACCAGAGCGCCACCTGCGCCCGATACGCGTCGCGGTGGGCCAGGTGGTGCGCATCCGGCCCACCGGCGCCGTCGGCACCGTCCGTCATCTCCAGGACCAGACGGTGGAAGTCGAGGTCAAAGGACGGCGGGTGGAGCTCCCCCGTGCAGCGGTCGAGCCGATCGAGGAACCGCCGCCCCCCCGCAAAGCGCACCCACAGATCTCAGCGCGCAGCGAGGTCTCCATGGAGCTCTCCGTGCGGGGCATGACCGTGGCCGAGGCCCGTATGGCCGTAGAGGCATGGCTCGACAAACTCCTCCTGGCAGGGGTGCAGACGGGTCGCCTCGTGCACGGCAAGGGAACGGGGGCGCTCCGCCAAGGACTCCACGCCTACCTAGCACGCGCCCCGTTTGTACGGCGCTTCTACCACGCCCCGCCGGCCGAGGGGGGCGACGGCGTGACCATCGTCGAGCTCTAGCGGATCTTGTACCGCCCGCCACGCAGAGAACAACCTCAGCCGGACTTGCCGACTGAGGCTGCCTCTGCGGTGTCGAGCGTGCGAACTAGCGCGGGGTGGCGTTCTTCGCTTGTGGGCCCTTAGGACCGTCTTCGATCTCGAACTCGACGGTCTGCCCCTCACGAAGGCTCTTGAAACCGGCTGCGTTGATAGCTGAGAAGTGCACAAACACGTCCGGTCCATCCTCCTGCTCGATGAAACCGAAGCCCTTCGCGTCGTTGAACCACTTAACCTTGCCGATGGCCATCTGGTGGATCCCTCCTCGTACGTTCGATTCAACCGTGCTACATGCTTGCACCGTGTCGTTGAGGGCCACCCAACGGCCAGGCAAGGGCACTTCGTACGGTCCTGATTAGCTACCATAGTCGTTCGTGCCTCGATGTCAAGGACACAGTGGCGGGGGCTGCGCACGGCGGACCTAGCAGGCGTCGACGTATAGCCCAGGCGGCTCGTTTCTCCTTGCTCAACCCAAAGACAGACCGTAGCCTCTCCCGAAGAGGAGGGCACGTGGTATCACGCTGGCGGTCCATACGGAAGATCGACGCACACGTACACGTGGTGCTGCACGAGCGCCGGGACACTGATCTAGCGCTGAACACGGTACCGATGATGATCGAGACGATGGACGCGCATCGCATCGAGCGGGCCGTGGTCCTCCCCATCAACTACGCCGAGTACTTCCCCCTCGACGGAGAGGAACGCCTCGACTGGCTCGCCGCCAACAACGCCCGGCAGGCAGCGCTCGCCTCGGGCTCGGACGGCCGGCTAATCCCCTTCGCCGACTGCGCCCTCGAGGGTCGGTACGGGCTCCCCGAGCGTGTGAGGGGCGAACTGAAACGGGCCGTGAACGAGCTGGGCCTCCGCGGGCTCAAGATCCACGCTTCGAACCTCAAGGCCTCGGCCGACGACCCCCGGCTCGGCCCCGTGGTCCAGGCCGCCGGGCAGCTCGGGATCCCAATCATGTTCCATTCGAACCCCACCGCTCAGGACCCCGTCTTCTACGGAAGTTCCCCCGCGCGGATCTACAGGCAGATGTACGGCCGCTCGCAGCCATTCGTCATTGCCCACCTGGGTGGAATCAACTACCTCGAGCTCCTGGACGGCCCAGGCTACGTGGACATCGCCGGGGCGCTGCTCCAGCTGGCCGAGCTCTACGGCGTGCGCTTCTGCGAACGGCTCCTGCGGCGGATCGGCCTCGAACGCGTCCTGTTCGGCACCGACTACCCCGTGTTCTCTTACGACCGCTACTTCGAACTGCTGGACGCGATGAGCTTCACCGATCGCGAGATCGAGCAGATCGCCTACAACAACGCCGCCCAACTCCTCAACCTGGAGTGAGCCGAAGGCGAAGCGCTTGCCAGGCATGCGCCCTGCGGATACTGTCCTCGAACGCAGCTATCGCGGATTTGCGCCGCGGAGCGAAAGGAGCGCCCACATGTCCGAGCACTGGCAGGCCGACGCCCGACATCCCGAGGAGTACCACTGCGTCACCTATCGCCCAGGCAGGGAGTTCATACTGCGCATGACGACCGGCGCGGATGCTTGGCGCGCCATCCAGCGGTTCGCCGTCGACCAGGGGATCCGCTTCGCCAAGCTGCATGCCGCGTTCATGGGTGGCTTCCAGCCCCTGCGGTTTCTCGTGTGGGCCCCGGATGCCCGTGACCCGCACAACTGGCACCACGAGGCGCCGATGGAGATCCATAACCTGAGCATGATCCTGTCGCTCGGGGGGATCGTCCATGTGCGCGAGCGTGACGGTGTGGAGGAGCCGTTCCCGGCCATCCACTTCGTAGCCGGCGGGGCGTGGGATGTCCCCACCATCGGCGGGCATCTCCTCGAGGGCTCCATCGTCAAGGGTGTCTTTCAGCTCTTCGTCACCGAGCTCGAAGGTATTGACGTGCTCTACGGCCCTACGTTCGAGGACGGCTTCCCCGAGAACTGGTACCGCAAGGCCGACTGAGTGCTCCTCAACCGGGGACGCTGACGGCACCTCGCACGGATATACTTCCGCCCTTATGAGGTTCAGAGCTCCATCGCGCGAGGAGATCCTGACCGGCCCGGCCCTCAGTACGATGGCCCGCATCGGCACGCCAGCCGTGCTGGGCGCACTCATCTTCACCTTGTACAACCTCGCCGACGCTTTCTGGATCGGCCGCCTCCCCCCTGAGACCTCCGCGGCGGCCGTGGCCGGCATCCAGGTCTCCTGGCCGATCGTCTGGTTCCTCATCTCGTTCATCGCGGGTTTCGGCGGGGCGGCGGTGAGCGCCCTCGTGGCGCAGTACGTGGGCGCCGACAGGC
>PWTC01000106.1 GCA_003563005.1 Candidatus Acetothermia bacterium | reverse complement strand
CCGCCAAGATGGTCGTGGGGCTTGAAGTACACGGCCCGTATGTCCCCTACTCGCTGACACTCTCGGGAGCACGGGACCGTGTCTTCGATCGTTCCGAGCTGGAAGCTGGCGTAGCCTGTCCGTGTCACACCTCCACGGTTACAGTGACGCGACGCGACGGCACGAGCGCCTTCACGGGGATCCCGCTGTGGCGCCTCCTCGCCTATGTGGACGACGGCCAGTTCCCATCCGACGACCGCGGCATCTACTATGAGGATTACCACTTCAACGACGAACTGGCCGCTGCGGGCTATGCCGTGAAGGTCACCGCAGCGGACGGGTACGAGCAGATTGTGCCAGTGCACTACCTCGCTCGCGATGACCGGTACATCATCGCCCTCAAACAGGATGGACGCTTCATAAGCAGTGAGGCGGGCGGACCGTTGTTCTTCGTCTGGGACGACAGCGCACCGGCTCCAGAGTCCCTGCGCAGAGTACGTGAAGTGGTCGAGGTGACGATCATCTGGGACGGATGAACCGGATGCTACGTTCTCGGACCGAGCGGGAAAACCAGGAACAAGACCCTGTTGCTGCAGCCGCCGGCTCCATCGGGCAAGGCCACCAGGAGACGTCTCCTGGTGGCCCTTCTCGGCTGGCGGGGGCGGGGGGCATCAGGGCAGGTCATGGAGCCTCTTGTGCCAGCAGCTCACCCCGGTTCGCCCCCTGCAGGCACGTTGGGCGATTCTTGTTGCCTGGAACGGCGTGGAGTTGTGTCCGGGGCAGGCGATCGCCGGGGTCATGACGGCCGCTTCCGAAGATGTTGAGGAAAGGCGGGGCAACCGTGGGATTTGCGAGGGGCCGCACAAGCGGCGGTAAAACGTTGCACGATCTGCATCGAACGCTGATCGAAGGGTGCGGGCGAGGGGAGGGGCGAACCGGGGTGAGCCGATGAAGAAGGCACACGGCCATGGCGCAGAAGAACCCATAGATTCGCGCTGCACGTGGCCGAGAGACAGAGGAGAAGGGGTTGCCTGCGAGACTGCAGAGCTCAGGGAGCGGTCCGTGGGGCGCTGCTTCCTCCCTCAAGATCTCGGGCGGGTCTTATATTGAAGCCCGCAGTAGCTCCAGCGGCTGCGCCTAGGGGCGTGAGGTAGAGCACCTGCGGGAGGCGGACCGCGATTGCCAGACCGAGCGCGGCGCCGGTGCCCCCCAGTGATCCAGCCCCGGCAATCCTCAGCCGCCCCATACTTGTTGTGAAGGTCCCGATCCCGTTCATGGGCCAGACCCTGAGAACAGGGTTAACGCCTCTTGCTCTCCCTCAGCTTCCAAGACCCGAGCCAGCAACTCTGCCGTCCCAAGACCAGGGAACATGATCGCGTCTCTCGGAACATGCTGGACCTCGATCAACTCCGCACCCGCAGCCAGAAGCCTTGACAACGGGGTTTCTCGAACGGCCTGTAGGTATTGCTGGGCCGTCATAACCAGCAGCGCGGGAATCTCCGCTGACGGAAGAGGATCTCCAAGACACTCCGCCAGGTAGATGACGATACGCAGCGTTGAGGACCGCAAGAGCTCCGGCTGATCGGGCGGATGTGCAAAGCTCTTCTCATATAGAGCCAGCGGCGTCGGCTTGCCATCTACAGTGATCACAGCCAGCTTGCCTGCAGCAGTTTGCAGATAGGTTCGCTGCGCGGAGCGCAGCTCAATGTCACACGAAGCTTCCTCCCTGGCTTCACGCTTGGCGCAGTCAACCGGTGTCTCGCCTGCCTCCAGTCTGCCGCCGACGCCCTCAAAGGCGATGCCGAGCTTGCCATGCCGGGTCTCCCACGAAGCCGTCTTGGAGACGGCAAAGACCAATCTACCATCACTCTGGCACAGCACTAAGCCGGTGCCGACATAGTTGGCTTCACCAGCCCAGTTACCCGACACGTCCCATTCGGCCTCCTCGTCATGCGCTGAAGCTTCCCAATTGCCCCTGACAGAGCCAGTGTAGAAGCTCTTCGCCCCGAGCGCAGGTGAGCCAGCATCTGCCAATGTAGCGTATGGGCGATCAGAAAGGCAGACAGGATAGAATCGCATGCAGCAGATGTAGACAGAGGTGCGTCATTGACGCGGGCGCATGACTGAGGGGGAAGGGGCGGGTATGGCGGAAGCAGAGCGTACTGGGATCAAAAACCCGGTTGGGATTGGGGTTGGCGTCGGTGTCGCCCTTGGGGCCGGAATGGGGCTTGCGCTAGGGAATGTAGGTCTGGGTGCCGGGCTGGGCATAGTGTTCGGAGCGGCGATCGGGTCCGTCTGGAAGAAGAAGCAAGAAGCCGGCAGGGGCAGTTGACGCCACAGAGCTGCCCTGGCCTCACTCAGCGGGCGAGAAACGGCCTTCGGGGACCGCGGAAGGGGCTCAGTGCATCGGGGCGGATTTCGCCTCTGAGGCGGCTGAACGTGGCCCAGAGCGGCTGGCGACGGCGGTGCAGTCTATGGCTACGTTGACGGGATGGAGGGGAGAGAGAACAGGTGGATGCATGGGACAAGCGTCCGGGTCCGGGGGTACACAGTTCTGGCAAAGCTTGTTGGGATCTTCATCACCGCTTCACACCTTTCTGCTAGGGTGTGCCCCGGCCTCCGAGAGAGGCACGACGAAAGGAGGAAGACCATGGCAAAGTGGAAGACCGCAGGCATCGTAGTGGTGATGGTGGGGCTCGTGGCCTTCGGGGCATTCGCCATGCAGCACCGTG
>PWTC01000126.1 GCA_003563005.1 Candidatus Acetothermia bacterium | reverse complement strand
TCCCACCGCTCGTGCACGAGATGGACGGTTTCCACCGGGTACCTGCGACCCTGCCATCGGAGCCACAACGGCTTGGGATAGGGGGCACGGGCCGAAAACAGGGCCTCAAGCTCCACAGCTTCCTGCACGGGGTGGGACACGGCCGCCTCCTCTCGATAAACTCTACCGCTTTACCGAGGCTTCGTCAACCACCCTGTCCGCCGGGTTCGATCGACACCCGGGGTCTTCAAGGCCATCGACAGGCGCTTCCTCTTCCCCTGGGCCACATCCGCGACAACGAAGCTTGCGGGCGTGTTATAGTGAGGCGAGGAGGTGGTTGTGCACCGCTCTTCGTGCCGTCATCTGGCGGTGGCCGTCCTGCTTGCCACACTGGCGCCGCTCCTACTCAAATCGCCGGCCCAACCCTGCTCGATCACCGTAGAGCCGGGCGCGTCCCTGCAAAGGGCGATTAGCCGTGCATCCGAGGGCGCGGTGATCTGCTTGCCAGAAGGGGAATGGAAGGAACACCTGATCATCAGCAAATCCCTCACCTTGCGCGGAGAGACAGCCTGGATGACGCGGATCCGGGGCCGCGAGATGGACGTCCCGGTGATCCGTGTGATGGCGCCGGGCGAGACCCAGGTCGTTGTCGCACTCGAAAATCTGACCGTGACCGGAGGAAGGACGATGCAAGTCGGCTACATCCGTGCTTACGGCCTGGGTCTTGAAGGGAGCGTTGATGTCACCATCAGAGACTCGACCATCGCGGGCAATGATGCGTATGGCATCTTCATGACGGGCTCCTCACGCGCGACGATCACGGGCACGACCATCACCGGGAATCTGTCCTATGGTGTACGTATGCAGGACTCCTCACACGCCATTATCGAATCCTCCACGATCGGATGGAATCGTAAGGGCATCGTGATGTCGGATGCTGCAAAGGCCACCGTCGTCGGCTCGAACATCGAACGCCACGCAATGTCCGGCGTCATCGTGCGCGGTAGGGCGGAGTTCTCCATCAGGGACTCCACGATCTCGGAGAATGGAGATGCCGAGCTCCGCTTGGAGAGCTCCGGGCGTGCCGAGGTCATCGGCTCGACCATCCGGGGGAAAATCGACAAGGACGGCATCGTGATGTGGCACTCCTCGCATATAAGGATCGCAGACTCGGCGGTCGAAGGGAACGCTTGGGGCATCTGGATGCGTGACACAGCGCGCGCCACCATCGAGGGCTCGAACCTGCGGGCGAATGCGTGGGGCCTGGGCGTGTGGGACTCCGCGCAGGCCATCGTTGCGAACTCGACCATCGAGGAACACATGAAGGACGGCATCGTGTTGGGCCACGCAGCCGGCCTCGCTCTGGAACAGGCACGGATCATCCGAAACGAAGGCTATGGCCTATCCCTCCTGGAACAGCCGTGCTTCGCCGTGCGCCTGTGGTTCACCGGTCACGTCTCCGGCTCTGGAAACATCATCCCCGGACCGCACGACGAGGACGGCAACCTGGAAGGTGCAGTCTGCCCCCCTGTGCTGGCGTTCCTGATGACCGAAGAGGGCGGCGAACTGGATCGCACCGAGCAGAGTCCCAAGCGATGAGGCCCGCGATCGATCGCACCGTACTCTGCCGACGGTTCGTTTCCTTCCGGCGTTCGGGGGCAGGGACGGCGTCAGCGCGTGAGTTCCTGTACCTTCTGGACAAAGCATCGCTCGACAGAGTGTGGGAAACCAGGGTGCTCCAGCGTGTGCGGGGCGAACGTCGGTGTACCAGAAGTCAACGCCTCCCCGAGCGCCCTCGGTCCCTGGGTTTCGAAGATCGCCATGGAGAGCCCCCCAAAGACGCAGAACGGTCCGTTCCGACGGGATTCCTTCTCAAGCAGCGTATCTCCCTCCTCCCGGCTCCCCACCACCGCAAGCCACCAGCGCCCCTATGACGGGGGTGCTCCCTGTCAGGGAGCGCAATCCACAAGGTCCAGTTCTGACGATGCACAGGGTCCTCAAGCTAGGGGGGGTCAGTCCTCCATCGGCACGATGAGCACCGGTAGATCCACGCCAGCGACGATGCGGCTTGCCGCGTCGCGCCAGCGCAGCTGCACGGGAGAGCGCGGCGCAGGAGCGCCGATCACCAGCATGTCGTAGCCTCCCGACCGCGCGACCTCGAGAATCCGCTCGATGACGGGCGGGTTCTCCAGGATCGTATCCGCGCGGAGCCCGAGTGCATGCAGCGTGGCTCTCGCCTGCTCCAGGTGCCGCTCGGCTCGTGCGCGCATGGCCGCTCCCGACTCTGTCTGCACGTGGAGCACCGCCACCTGAGATCCCAGCCGCGCAGCCAGTCGCCCGCCGAAGCGGACATCGCTCTTGCCCGGCTCGCCGGCTGCGGTACAGATCAGCATGCGTGCGATCTCCCCACGCGATCCGCCGACCAGCAACGTTGGAAGGCCAATCTGCTCAAGAACTGCGTGCGCCATTGTGCCCAGCGCTGCGTGCGCGCTCCTTCCGAGCACCACGAGTTCGTGGTGCCCCTCCTGAGCCTCCCGCAGCACCTCCTCCACACGCTCTCCAACGCGCACCCGCACTTCGAGCTGCGGGACATGAGCCTCGGGCCAGCGATGGCGCAACCCGTCCAACGCCTCGCGGGCCTCGCGCCCTGCAGAGCGGTTCTCGACCACCGAAAGCAAGGTGCCCGGTGCGCGCATGCTGTGCAGCAGCCGCACACCCTGCTCAACGGCCGGCC
>PWTC01000012.1 GCA_003563005.1 Candidatus Acetothermia bacterium | reverse complement strand
GCGGACGCCTCCGCCGCGCGATGGAGCCAGGGGGCAAGGAGGGCGGGATGTGGCTCGGACCGCTTCGGTGATCTCCGGCGGTAGTCCACTCCACACTACCGCACAGTCGCCTCCCCCAAGGTGGGGAGACGCCGAAGTCCCCTTCGTCTGCTGAGCTCGCAACGCTCTGGCCCGCCGGATGCCGATCGGCCATTCCTCTCTAAGAGTGCACAACACGCCCTGCACACACGCTCCAGCGCCTCCTGGCCCTGACCATCCTGGAGGCTGAAGGAGGGATACGGGAAGAGACGAGGTCTGTACAAGGAGTTCTTCGGAGGTGAGCGTCATGCGCGCAGTCTGCATCGCCTTGTTGCTGCTTACGATGGCAGGGGCAACGATGGGGGCCAACCTCTGGCCGAGAGGTGATACGATAGCCTTCCTCGGGCCCTACAGTGGGACAACGGACGGCGAAGGGCAGTTCTTCGTGGCGATCGACGACCCGTTCAAGTTCGGCGTCGGCGGCCAGCTGGTCGGGTTCCAGGGAGAACCCCTGGCGGGGCTGCACCTCAAGGTGACGTTGGAACCTCGGTTCCATCAGCCTGCAATCCGCTGGCCCGGAGACATCGGCTGGATCTGGCTGAGCGCCGCCGGGTACGACAGGGTGGCGATCACCGCCCGGGCCGGCGAACTCGGCTTCACCAAGGGAAGGTTCGCACTGAGCATCCGATCGCCCGTCACGCTCGACGTGGCAGAGGCTTGCGTGCACGGGTCCACACGGGTTCGACTCCGCGGCATCA
The DNA here is from genome assembly GCA_003563005.1 of Candidatus Acetothermia bacterium. Classification (GTDB taxonomy): domain Bacteria; phylum Bipolaricaulota; class Bipolaricaulia; order Bipolaricaulales; family Bipolaricaulaceae; genus PWTC01. Next base: position 1,957 of record PWTC01000012.1, on the reverse strand, counting down.
GCCACATGGGCCGACCTGGAGGTTCGCTGATCAACGTCAGGTTTCTCGTAGAGCGCTGCGTAGACGGTGTCTGGCAACCGCTACAGCAGGAGTGGGTAGCGGACGGCGCCACCTACTCCGATGAGACCTGGTTCGTCCCCGGTGATCGCGCGGTCCGCCGCGAGGGCCACCACAACTCCGACCCACCCGACGAGGTGCCGGAGAAGTGCAAGGCGTGCGTTGTGATCACCGAGGACGAGCATGCCGTGGAGTACACGTTCTACCACAGTACCGGGGAGGTCTGGCGGCGCCTGGGATGGATACGCGTCCCCAAGGCCAACTTCCTCGGCGACTGCACCCAAGCCTGCACCTACGTCCAGGTGCGGGGTTACACCTATCACTGCGAGGCAACCGGCGACTGGTCCGAGACCCTGACGTACGTGTTCAGACCGGAACCCGAACCAGAACCTGAGCCCGAGGAACCTCCGTTCATCATCGTCGACTGAACACCATGCCGGCGGCTGCAGGGGGTCGGGGATGCGCGCCTCCCCGACCTTCGCAGCCGGCGCAACGGCCGTCCAAGTGCCGCGGGCCGACACCCAAGGCCACAGATGACCGTCAGCCGGCGTCGGGCCGTTCTTCGACTTCGACCACGAGCGAGCGCTCCACCCCGTCGCGCAGCACATCCAGTGTGACACGGTCCCCCACGGCGGCCGCACCGTCGAGGTAGAGCTGAAGCTCGACCATGGTGTTCACCGCACGGCCGTCGATCCGGAGCACGATGTCCCCACCCAAGGTGATCATGAACGGACCGACCCGCTGCTGCTGAGATCCCCCGCGGAGGCCTGCCCGGTCAGCGGGCCCTCCAGGCGCCACCGTGGTCACGAGCACCCCTCGGTCCAGCGGCATGGGCACCCCCGCAACCCGGAACAGCTGCACCAACTCCGGCGTCACGCCGAACCCTTCGAACCCGAGGTAGGGATGCGGGAAGCGCCCGGTGGCGATCAGCTGGGGAACGACCCGCGCCACGGTGTTCGCGGGGATGGCGAATCCTAAGCCCGCCGACGCGCGCACCGGGCTGATGATCTGGGAGTTCACGCCGATCACCCGGCCTGTGAGGTCGAGCAGGGGGCCGCCCGAGTTCCCCGGGTTGATCGAGGCATCGGTCTGTATCGCGCCTCCGACGAATCTCCCATCAGGGCTGCGGATCACCCTCTCCAGCGCGCTGATGATGCCGAAGGTCATGGTGGTGTCGAGGCCGAACGGGTTGCCGATGGCCACGACCAGCTGACCCACGCGAAGCTGGCTGGAGTCCGCGAGCGGAAGGGGCGTGGGAAGGTCCGTGCGACGTACCCGTAGCACGGCGAGGTCGGTGGACGGATCGAGCCCCACCACCTCGGCGGGGCAGCACTCGACACCCCTGAAGGCCACCGTGATCTGTTCGGCACCCTCGACGACGTGGTAGTTGGTCACGATGTGCCCGAGGTCGTCGAACAGGAACCCCGAACCAGAACCTTCCACCGGCACGGGCCGCATGAACATGTCCTCGGCCGTACCACGAACGGTGATGTTGACCACCGCCGGGGCAGCGCCTTCGAACACCTCGAACAGGAGCTCTTGGATGTCGCTCGCTCCTGCTCCGAAGGAGACCGAATGGACGACGGCTGCCAGCGCCAACGCGACCCACGCGATCGCTCTCATGATCTACCTCCTGGGGCACGCTGTAGACCGCCCCGAATGTCCTAGGACGCCCGCAACGCCTCGAGCGCCGGCATCGGTCGGCCCCGCAAGAAGGCGAGGGTAGCTCCCCCACCGGTGGAGAGATGGCCAAAGCCTTCGGCGAGTCCCAATCGGGCTACCGCTTCCGCCGTCTCCCCTCCTCCGACCACGGTGAACGCATGCGCGTCGACCATCACCCGGGCGATCTCACGCGTGCCGGAGGCGAACGGTGTGAACTCGAACGCCCCCATGGGGCCCG
>PWTC01000148.1 GCA_003563005.1 Candidatus Acetothermia bacterium | reverse complement strand
TCAACGGCGAGAATGATAAGGCCCTATCGGTAGCATTGATCCGAGAGGAAACACGGAGCCTTTGCCCGCCAGCCCACCCTTCGCCTCCTCTGCTTCGTGCCGCCGCTCCACGTCGGCCGCCAGAGACCGGCTCCGCGTTCTATCCCCTCTCCCCCGTGGGGGAGAGGGTTAGGGTGAGAGGGGGCCGTCGCTAGCACTGTTGTCTTCGCTTCCAACTCAACCATCACACAGCCGATGCATTTTCTCAGTAGCCCGGCGAGGAATCTCCGTCATCAGAGGCCCGTCACCCACCGACCCCGCCCACGGCCGCTACCAGCGGGCATCACCCGCGCTGCTTCGCAGCGCCGTCGGATCACGGATCCGACGGGAGCTCAAGAGGGGAGCGGACGGCAGCACGGCATAATGACTCGGAGGAAGAAGGCCAAGGTCACCATTGTTCCGGCCTGCGGCTGCAGACCTCCGTCCGGCACCGCGAGCAAGACCCGCAGCCCGTACCCAAGAAAAAAGGGCGATGGGGTTGACCCCCACCGCCCTTCTGCTATCGCTGGCCACGGGACCCGCCCATCAGGAACAGGGCTCCGAAGCCGGTTGTTGACTGCTTACGGCCCGAAGTCCGGATCGGGGATCCCTACCACCGCGTGCGCGATCACGTAGATCTCACCGCTGAGGTCATCCTCGATGTAGTACTGTCCCGGCGCCACGGTATCGACCATGCCCCTCCTGCCTTGCTGCATCTGCGGGAACATCGTGGTACCAGCGTACACGTGCGTCTCGTCAAGGATGTAGGGGGCGTCCACGTTGAAGGTGACGGTCACCACGAACGTATCTGCGTCATAGACCACCGTCACCGTGCCCACCAGAGTGCCCTTGCTGGTGTCACACTGACCGGCGCCGGCCCACAAGGGCCACTCATAGGTGCCGGGCTCAATGATGTTGGTCCAGCCCCAGTTCGCGAAGTAGTCGCAGAAGGGGACGTTCGGGTCGCCCTTGGCCCAGGCGCTGTCGTAGATGAAGCACTGGATGTTGACCTTCAGCTTGGCCGAGGCAGACTGGTCGGTCTCGACGATGGTGGCGGTGTTGTCGTACTGGAAGCTGCCGCAGTTGTCCGCGCCGTAGTCCTCCCAGGCGAAGTCCTCATCGTACGTGAACGTGTCACCGTTCGGCGCCGTCACCGAACCCAACGTCACTGTACCGAACAGGTCGCTGATGTCCTGGATGTTAACGGTCTCGTTGATCTCCGTCGTGGGGTCGCCCCAGAAGATCGGCGCGTCGGCCGTGTATTCGTCCCTCTCGGTCGTCACCGTCACCACGTTGGCGCCCTCCACGTACCCGTCTTCGCTGTAGGTGCACGTAAGGATGTCGTCGACCTCAAGCGTGTACGGGAACTCAAAGTCCTCCCCACAGTTAACGTCGATCGCCATGCCAGCGAGGACATCATCGATGCCCGTGATCACGGCATCGAGCGTACCGGTGTTCTCGATGGTGATCGTGCCGGAGACGTTGAAATCGCTGTCCTCGAAGTCCAAGTACGTCACCTCCACCGTCCAAGTGGCCGTTTCATCGCCTTCGCCGTCGATGTAGAGCCAGATCTTGGCGACATCATCGAGCTCATATCCTTGTTCCGTCCCGACGGACTTGTCGATGTCCCAGAAGTGCTCACGGGTGAAAGAGGTTTCGGCCGTCTTGCTGACGTTGAGCAACTCAAAGTCCTGAAGTTCGCTGTAGCAGAAGGTAACGTGGCTGATTTCGAAGTCTTCAGGCCCGGTGAGCTCCGTGTCCCCGTATGCGCCATCAGGACAGTAGTAGTAGACGTTGGCGATGTTTCCACGCACCACGATCACGCAGGAGACCGGCGAGGTCGACGACCAGTCAAAGTTCTTGCCGTCGTTGTTCGTGATGCTGATGGGGCCAAATGACCTCTCGCCAGCAGTCCATGATTCGAACTTGTATGAATCATCGGATTCAGAACAACAGTCGCCGGCCTGGTTGCACTCAAACTCGGCGTTGCCGGACTGCCAATCCTCGAAATACACCGGATCTACCGATGCCGCCATTACAAAGCTGCTCAGGGCTAGGGTGACAACCAGCGCCACCGCCAATCCTATTCGTCTTGTGAACATCTTTCATCCCTCCAAAGGAAGTAACTTAGAAAACCCGATTCCGCGCCTGAATCCAGGGCGAACAAGCACTGCAATTGAGACCGAATAGCACTAGGACATCCGGAAACCCTGTTTATGCCACCACCCCTTCTCCATCCACTGCGCCGCGGGTGGCGGTGGACTCAGTGCCTGGCCGTCGCTGCGAAAGAAGGCCACCGCGTGAGTCCCGTTGATCCGCCGGAAGCATCTTCGTCCAGCTTGAACTGATCCTCCAGGGGTACCGCCGGTCGCATGCACCTCCCTTCCCACGGTGACGTCCGTTCCTTCCCAGGCCGTTACTGATCCTCTCAAGACAGCGGGCAGAGCGACCTGGGTGCGACGCTGCCAACACCTGCCCCACGAGCAACTCGAACCCGTCGGCACGGGTGGGCCAGCTTGCCATCATGATAGCAGATGAACCTTACGATCCATATTACGGATCGTCCTCTCACGGGCCGATTGCCTGCGAAAAGCCCGATACGCGGGTGCGGCTCCTGACCTGGCAGCGAGGGGGAAAGTCCTCGCTGCGCCCGCTCATCTCGCTCGACCGCACCGGGCCGACGTTTCTCGTTGAGGACGAAATGGAGGGGAGTGCAATCAGCCGCAGG
>PWTC01000147.1 GCA_003563005.1 Candidatus Acetothermia bacterium | reverse complement strand
TTGCCCAGCTGCGGGACAGGATGTATGCTTCGTGCGCAACCTCAAGCCGAGGAGGGATGTATGCGCAAAGCTCACAGCAAGTTGTTCACCCCGGGTCCAACTGAGGTGAGGTCGGAGATCCTCCAGGCGATGGCCGTCCCGCAGGTGCACCATCGATCGCCGGAGTTCACCGAGCTCTACGCGGCGCTTCAACCCAAACTCCAGCGCTTTCTGCACACAGAGCACCCCGTCCTCTTGTTCACCGCTTCGTCGACCGGTGCTATGGAAGCCGCAGTCCAGAACTGCGTCCGAAAGCGCTGCCTCAACCTGGTCAACGGGGCGTTCTCTCGCCGCTGGCACGAGATCACGGCCGGCTGCGGCCTGCCCTGCGACGCCCTGGAGGTACCCTGGGAGAAGGCGATCAAGCCCGAGCAGGTAGAGGATAAGCTCAGGTCGGGCAAGTACGACGCGGTGACGCTCGCGTACAACGAGACCTCCACCGGTATGCTCAACCCGCTCGCGGAGATCGCCGAGGTCGTGGGAACCTTCCCCGACGTCTTCTTCCTCGTCGATGCCGTGTCGGCGATGGGCGGGGTGGACATCGACGTCGATGGCCTGGGTCTGGATGTCTGCCTGGCAGGGGTGCAGAAGGCGATGGCCCTCCCAGCAGGGCTCACCATCTGCAGCGTTTCGGAGAGGGCGCTCGCCCGTGCCGAGACCGTCAACCCCCGCACCTACTACTTCAGCTTCCCTGTGATGCTCAAGTACCATAAGCGCAATCAAACCCCTTCCACGCCCTCGATCTCGCACATGTACGCCCTCGATGTGCAACTCGACACGATGCTCGACGAGGGGCTCGAGCAGCGGTTCGCCCGCCATGATGCGATGGCACGGATCGTCCAGGACTGGGCCAAGCGACACTTTGACATCTACCCCGAGCAGGGCTACTGGTCGAAGACGCTGACGTGCGTCAAGAACACTCGCGAGATCTCCGTTGCCGACCTTAACCGGAAGCTTGTGGAGGCCTACGGCATGCGGATCTCCAACGGCTATGGGGAACTGAAGGAGAAGACGTTCCGCATCGCCCACATGGGCGATCTCACGGTGGCCGAGGTGCACGGGCTTCTGGGCGTGATCGACAGCATTCTGGGACTGTAAAGGAGGCACGGTGCGCATACTTGTCTGTGATTCGTTGGCCGAGAGTGCCCTGGAGCGGCTTCGTGAGGCAGGGCTCGACGTCACCGTCCGCACGGGGATGAGCCCCGAAGAGCTGGCCGGAGAGCTCGGCAAGGGGTACGACGCTGCCGTGGTGCGCTCGGCAACGAAACTGCGACGGCCGGCGCTCGAAGCAGCACGGGGCCTGAAGCTGATCGTGCGTGCCGGTGTGGGTCTCGACAACATCGACGTCGCGTGTGCTCAAGAACGGGAGATCGAAGTGCGCAACACTCCACGCGCGAGCTCGAACTCCGTGGCAGAGCTGGCTCTGGCGCACATGTTCGCCCTGGCTCGCTTCCTCCCCCAGGCGACCCAGTCCATGCGTGAGGGAAAGTGGGAGAAGAAGGCCTTCAAAGGCATCGAACTCTCCGGAAAGACGCTCGGCATCGTCGGTATCGGACGGATCGGTCAGTCGCTGGCCCAGCGTGCCCTCGCGCTGGGCATGAAGGTCGTCGCCGCAGACAAATATGTCCACGCCTCGCCTATGGAAGACGTGGAACTGGTCCGCTTCGACGATCTGCTCAACGTTTCCGACTTCGTCTCGATTCACGTGCCGGTCGACCCCGAGGGTCCGGTCATCGGGGTGCGCGAGCTCGCCTCGATGAAGCAAGGAGCGTTTCTCATCAACTGCGCCCGAGGAGGGGTTGTCGACGAGAAGGCGCTCCTTGATGCACTCGACAGTGGGCATCTCGCCGGGGCGGGGCTCGACGTCTTCGAGACCGAGCCACCCCAGGACATGGCGTTGCTCGGTCATGCCAAGCTCAGCCTCACCCCGCACATCGGGGCACAGACGGCCGAAGCCCAGGCACGTGTGGGCGATGAGGTCGTCGATATCCTGATCGAAAAGGCAAGGGGTGCGTAGATGGCGACCATCCATCCGTTTCGCGGCGTGCGGTACAACACCGACCTCGTGGGCGACCTCTCGAAGGTGGTGACGCAGCCCTACGACCGCATCGGCCTACAGGAGATGCAGGAGTACCTGACGCGCTCCCCGTACAACGTCGTCCGTATCACGGGGGGGAAGCGCCCGCCAGCCGAGGATGCCGACTACAAGAGGCGCGCTGAGCTGTTCCGCTCTTGGCTCGACCAAGGCGTGCTGCAGCGGGACCCCACGCCTGGTCTCTACGCCTACCATCAGGTATTCGAGCATGAGGGGCAGACCTGGACGCGCAGAGGCGTCGTCTGCCTCCTCGACCTGCGGGAGGGAGGCGGGGCCAAGGCGCACGAACGCACGCTGAAGGGGCCGAAGGAAGACAGGCTAAAGCTTCTGCGGGCCACGAGGGCCAACTTCGGGCATATCTTCATGCTCTACAGCGACCCGCAGCGCCGCGCCAGCGGCCCTCTCGAGGCGCAGATCTCCGGGCGGCCGCCCATCGCCCGGGCCCAGGATGATTTCGGCAACGACCACCTTCTCTGGCAGGTCACCGACAAGGCCACGGTGGAGGAGGTCCGTGCAGCACTGGCGGACGTGGTCCCCTACATCGCCGACGGCCACCACCGCTTCGAGACGGCGAGGGCCTACATGGAGGAGTGCCTCAGGCGGGGCCTCGTGCCCAGCGGCCCCGAGTCCTTCGCCTCGCGCATGGTGACGCTCGTCAACGTGGCTGAACCGGGCTGCGTCGTCCGGCCCACTCCTCGGGTGGTGCACTCCCTGCCCAGCTTCTCGCTGGAGATGTTCCTCAGCCAAGCCGACCGGGACTTCGACGCGAGCCCAGTGCCGTCGTTGGAGGCCGCCAAGGTCCATCTGCAAGAAGGGGGCGCCGCGGGGAGGCCCGTGTTCGTCGCTTATGCCCAAGGGCGCTTCTTCGGCCTCGAGCTCCGGGACCCGGCGGCCGTCGACCGGCTGGTTCCAGGGCCTCACGCGCCAGAGTGGAAACGCCTGGACGTTGCCATCCTTCACGGGGCGATCCTGGAGCGCATGTTCGGCATCACCGAGGAGAAGCTGGCCAGCCAGTCGCACGTCGACTACGCCCATGACGCCGACGAAGCCGTCCGCACTGTGGATACCGGGAAAGGGCAGGTGGCTTTCCTCCTGAACCCCACGCGTGCCGAACAGGTCATGGCGGTGGCCGACCGCGGCGAACGCATGCCCCAGAAGTCCACGGACTTCTACCCGAAGCTTCTTACGGGCATGGTAGCCATGCGGATGGACTAAAGGGCCACATCGCCGGTAAACCCTGGCGATCGACCGCGCGTAAGGTCGACCTACCCCAGCTGTCGGCTCTCGCTCGCCGGGCCGGAGGGGGTCTCGTCGAGGACGTCGAGCACATCGAGTTCGACGACGCGGGCCTTGATCCCCAGCGCCTCGGCCAAGCTGGGCCGTGTGCCGCCGCCGTCGCCAGAGATGAGCTCCTTGATGTAGAGCCCGGCCTGCCCGGTGATCACGAGTTCGGCCTCGAGCGATGTGACCATGTTCCCCGTCGCCTGGCGCACATACCTGCGTCGGATGAGGTCTGCACGGCGGTGCCGTACCCGAAGGGGGGTTCTCTGCTCCACGACTCCGGTCACGCAGCGGAGGGCATCGGTCAGCTCTTCATCGGCCACCGCGCGTGAGAAGGCAACCCGGGCGCGGTACCGCTTGTCCGCCCGGGCAGCCTTGATCCGCTCCACAGAGTCGGCGCTTGCATAGCGTAGTTCATGCACCTCCACCTTCCCTCCGGCCTGCGCGTTGACGGCACGGGAGAGCGCGTCGAGGTCGCCGCTACGGCGGTGCGGCGTGTCCACCTCGGCCACGAACGGTCTTCCCCGGCCCAGCATGCGGGCGTCGACGTCCTCTCTTCCCGCACCGTGCAGCCTCCCTCCCTCTCCGCCGAAAGCCTCCACCAGCGGGGGCACGACGAGCTCCTCCACGGAGACGGGATACTGCCTGCCCGTGCCACCGCATTGGCCGCACCCTGCCCCGCCGCAGCTGCGGCACGGCCAGCGTGTCTGCGGGATGCCCCGGACCAGCTTGCGATAGCGCCCCGTGAGCAACAGCGAGGCGACGTACGGCTCGACCGCCCCCGCGTCCAGGTCAACGGTGAACCGCAGGTCGGGCCGCCGGAAGTCGACGTCCGCGGTGCGGCCCGTGCGCGCCAACGCGCGCTCGAACGCCCGGCCAAGCGAACGGGTCACCTCGCGGTGAACCGGCTCAGCCCAGCGCGAGGGGAACCGCGCATCGAGGATCTCCTGGGTGGCCTCGAGACGGGCTGGCATGCGCACTCCGAACAAGAAGGTGGCAAACTCCAGATCCTCAGCCAACTCGGCAGCGCGGTCGGCGTACGACGACAGATGCACGAACAGCCCGCCGCATACCCAGCACCGTTCAGGAGCACATGCAGACGCGAGGCACACGGCCCGCGCCAGGCGACCCCGAACCTCCGCCGCCAAGCCGTGCCCGATCTTCGCCACCCGCTGGCCCAGGCACACGTCACAGATCGGCCCCGCCGCGGTGAGCTCCTCGGCATACACGCTCAGCTCCACAAGGGAGCATTCTAGACGGCCAGCGCACGTCCGCAACGCGGCGGTAGGCTCGAGGGGGTGGATAAGACAACAGTGTGCTGCTATGGTAGCTCGATGTGGTTCGCGAGGAGGTGAGCGCGATGCTGGGAAGGCTGATCGCTGCCCTGGTGCGACTCGTGGCAGGACTGGTGGGGATGATCGTCGGCGGTCTCGGACTCCTGATGGGAGGCGCAGGCGCGTTGGCAGGCTTGGGCACAGTGCTGGTGGTCCTGCTCGTCGTGCTGATCGGACTGCTACTGATCCCCTGGTTGCACCTGGCGCTGGCTGGCTGGCTGGTGTGGCGGATCTTGACCGGCCACCGGCGGTCCACCTTGCGGTGGACCCGCATCCTCCCCTGAGAGGAACTCCCCACGTGAAGGGACGATGACCGAAGCCCATGGACTGATCCTCGACCCGGAGCTCGCGCCGTCGCCAGTGCGGCCGGCCCTCGTGTGGGCCGAGGGCCTCAACCTGGCGGGAGCCGCCGGCTCCATGGGTCCCCACCTGGAAGCGTCAACCACTGCAGCACGGGAGCTCGGTGACGCGTACATCCCCCTCGAGGTGCGCCGCCGCGTCCGCGACATGCTACGCCATGGGCACTACAAACCCACGGGCCGCGGAAAGCCGGCGAGCGAATTCTTGCTCCAGGCCGCCCTGTCCGGCAGCTTCCCGCACGTCCGTTGCCCTGTCGATGTCAACAACTAGATCAGCCTGCAATCAGGTTTCCCGGGGTCGATCTTCGATGCCGCCCGCTCGGGGCGCCAGCTCCTGATCCGATACGGGCGGCCTGGGGAACGCTACGTGTTCAACCCCTCAGGGCAGCTGATCGAACTCGAAGACCTGCTCGTGGTGTGCCGGCGGACGGAGATCGGTTGGGAGCCGTGTGGAAACCCGGTCAAGGACGCTATGGTCACCAAGGTGACCCCCACCACGAACGACGTGATCGCCGTCCTCTATGCCCCTTCCGATGAGCCCCTCGAGCTCGTGCAGACGTGGGCCGATCGCTACGCGCGTGCCCTCGCAGAGCACTGCGGCGCTCGTACCGCCGGACACGCGGTCCCGGCACACGATGCCCCCGCCGGCTTGGCCTGACGCGGGCCCATCCCGCTTCTTGACGCGCCGTTCCGAGTGAGGATACTGTACGTGACGGGAGCTTTCGCCGACCCATACGCACCATGGGCGCCTGACCGCCCGTGAACCGGAAGGACCCAGCAGGAGACCGAAACGGGGGGGGGACTTGGAGGAGCGACAGACGACGCAAGCACACGGACCGTCCTGCCGACCCTACCTGACCCTGGAGGCGTTGGCGGAGCGGGCGGCCACCTGCAAGCGGTGCATCCTGTCGAACAACCGGACGCAAGTCGTGTTCGGCGAGGGCGCTTCAGACGCCGATGTCATGTTCATCGGCGAAGGCCCCGGGGAGGTCGAAGACCAGACGGGACGGCCGTTCGTAGGGCCAGCCGGGAAGAAGCTGGACGAGATCCTCGAGTCGGTGAAGATCGCACGCGCATCTGTCTACATCACCAACATGGTCAAGTGCCAACCGCCCGGCAACCGGGCGCCCACCAAGGTGGAGATGGAAGCCTGCTGGGACTGGCTGGCGGCACAGATCGCGCTCGTCCGCCCCAAGATGATCGTGGCCCTCGGGAACACACCCGCGCAGAGACTGCTCGGGGTGACGGAGGGGATCACCCAGCTCCGGGGGCGTCTGCACAGGTGGACAGGGGGCATCGAGATCTTTCCCATGTTCCATCCCAGCTACCTGCTGCGCCATCAGAGCAAGGAGAAAGGAAGCCCCAAATACCTGACATGGCTGGACATACAGGCGGTGGCCGAGAGGATCTCGTACCTCCGCTCCCGAATGCCGCAGAGCTGACGGACTCGCAGCAGCTCGAGCTCTGCAGGCAGGCGCTCGAGCAGGCCGAGGCCCATCGTCGCAGGAAGGAGTTCGGGGTCGGGATCGACCTGCTCGTCGAAGCGCTGAAGTACGGTCACGACAAGGCCGCCATCTACTTCCGTCTCGGCAACCTCTACTTCGACGCCGGCGATCTGGGAAGGGCTGAGTACGCCTACAAGCGCGCCATCGAGATCGACCCTCAGCATCCTTCGGCACACCACAACCTGGGCGTGCTCTACCGCCGTCAGAAGAAGCTCGCTGAGTCGGTACGGTACCTCAAGAAGGCAAGCCGCCTGGAGGTGCGTCGACCGCGCAGGGTCAAGCTCACCTCTGAGGAGCGCTCGCGCCTGAAGCGCGGCGCTTGGCAGATGATGCTATTCCCCCTGGCCATCCTGGCGGCTCTCGCACTGGTGGTGTCCCTGATCAGCCGGCTCAGCTAGCGATGTACTGATCGTAGAGGGCACGCGCCCGATCAGGATCGCTGACCCCCTTGACGAGCGCACGTCCATCCTCGAATACGATGAACCCCACCGAACCCAACACGACGCTCAACACGCCTTCGGCTTGCCGCACCTTGCCTAAGGGGCTGAGGCGCACCGCCAGCTCGCCGAGATCCAGGGAGGACGCGCGCCCGGGGACGATCTGCACCGTCTCGTCGCACAGCATGCTCACCTCCGATCGCGACTCCAGGAACGCCCACCTGTGCTCCCTGCAAGCACGGCACGCCCCTGCACGCACGACCGGTATCGTGTCCACCGCCAAAGGCCAGAACTCGACCCGCATCAGCTCCGTGGTGTCATCGGCCTCTTCGGTGAGCAGCATTCTCAGGGCCACCGCGGCCTGAAGCGCACCCATGGCCATCGGCACCGGGCCGAGGATCCCCGCCGAAGCACAGGTGGGCAGCGCCCCGGGCGCTGGCGGGTCAGGGAACAGGCAGCGTAGACACGCGCTCCGCCCGACGTAGATGGGCAAAAGCAGCCCGTAGGTGGCCAGGACCGCCGTGTACACCCAAGGGATCCCGTGCTTCACACAGGCGTCGTTGACGAGGTAACGGGTCTCCAGGTTGTCCAATCCGTCGACGACAAGGTCGGCCTCCGGGACCAGCGCCTCTGCTTCCTCGGGCCCGAAATGGCGCACAACAGACTCCGTCACAGCGTCCGGGGCAACGGCGCTCAGTCGCTCGGCGCAGGCCACCGATTTGGGCCGGCCCAGGTCGTCCATGGTGAACAGGCCCGTCCGATGGAGGTTGCTCAGTTCGACGACGTCCCGGTCCACCAACGTGAGGTGCCCCACTCCGGCGCGGAGGAGCGCCTCCGCCGTGTGGCTGCCCAGTGCCCCGCAGCCGACCACGAGCACACGGGCCTCCCCGAGACGGCGCTGGCCAGTGGGGCCAATCTGGGGAAGGACGGTCTGACGGGAGAACCGCTCACCCGCATCCATCGCAACCTCCTAGATAGCCCATGAGCAGAAGATCCTCGTCAACCCACTCCACACGTAGATTCCGCACCTCGATCGCCTCGCCGGGCAGAGATACCCCCTCTCCCCCTACGGACGGGATCGCCTCCCGCCCGCCGAACACCCGTGGGGCCACGAACAACACGAGTTTGTGCACGAGGCCTCGGGAGAGAAAGGACCACGCGATCTCCCCCCCACCTTCGACGAGCAGCGCGTCGACGCCCTGCTCTGCGGCCCGCAGGAGGAAAGCCTCGAGGTCGATCTCGCCCTCCGAGGCCGGCAAGCGCCACACTTCCGCTCCTTTCGCTCTGAGTGCGTCCACGGAAGCCGAGGGAGCCTCGGGGCCCATGACAATCACGGTCGGGGCATCCTGGGAGAGGATCCGCGCATCGGGCGACGTCTGCCCCCAAGGGTCGAGCGCGAACCGCACGGGTTGCGGTCCATCGACCTCGCGCACCGTAAGCACAGGATCGTCGAACCTCAGTGTGTTCGTGCCCACGAGCACCGCACCGTACCTGCGCCGCATCTGGTGTACGCGCCTGCGGGCTGCCTTACCTGTGATCCACCGCGAGGCGCCCGTCCGGGTGGCGATCCGGCCATCCAGCGTCTGGGCGAGCTTCAGGACAACGAACGGTGTTCGATGTCGGACCCAGTGGAAGAACACATCGTTGAGAAGGCGCGCCTCGTCCTCGAGCACCTTCTCCACTACCTCGACCCCACCAGCCCGGAGCGCCGCGATCCCCCGGCCGTCCACCAACGGGTTGGGGTCGCGACAACCTACGAACACTCTGGCAACGCCAGCGAGCAGGATAGCGTCCACGCATGGAGGCGTTCGGCCATAGTGCGCGCATGGCTCGAGGTTCACGTACAGGTCCGCCCCCCGTGCCTGCGGGCCGGCTCGCTCCAGGGCAGCGATCTCCGCGTGTGCTGCCCCCGCGCGCACGTGATATCCCTCGCCCACCACCATCCCGTCACGCGCGATGACGGCACCGACAAGTGGGTTCGGGCGTGCCGTACCCGCCCCCATCTCGGCGAGCGCCAGTGCGCGGCGCATCAGGCTCTCGTGCACCCGCCCGCCTCCAGAAGCCCCAGTCCGGCGCGGCGCGGGTCGGGCTGTCCGTAGACCGATGTGCCTGCGACGATCAGCTCGCCTCCAGCCTCGATCACATCCCGCACGTTGCTCGGCCCGATCCCGCCGTCCACCGCGATCGTGACCGGCCGGCCTCCCACCAGCCGGCGCAGCGCACGGATCCGGGCCAGCGCCTCCGGCATGAAGCCCTGCCCTCCGAAGCCCGGGTCGACACTCATGACGAGCACGAGATCCACCTTGTTCAGGTACGGCACGATCTTCTCCAGGGGAGTGGCCGGCCGCAGCGATATCCCTACCCGGCATCCCAGTTCGCCGATGGTACGAATCGTCTGCTCCGGAGAATCGTCCGCCTCCACGTGAAACGTGATCACGTCATCGGGGCCGACCTCGAACGCCGGCGCATACCGCGCCGGGCGCGAGATCATGAGATGGATGTCGAACGGGACACGCGTGTGTCTGCGGAGCGCGTTCGCCACCGGGGGGCCGTAGGTGAGGTTGGGGACGAAGTGCCCGTCCATCACGTCCAGGTGGAAGTAGGCGACCACGTCCTCCAACAGCCGAACCTGCTCCGCGAGCTTGGCCAGGTCCGCTGCCAACAGCGAAGGGGCGAGCTTCATCTGCGGCGGTTGGCCATAAGGAGCATGGCCAAGAGCTGCATCGCGGCCATGGCCGCAGCCGCCACGTAGGTCAGGGCAGCGGCCGTGAGGACCTGTTTCACCGCCCCTAGCTCTGTCGAGCTCATGGTGCCCCCCGACCGCAGCACGGCCACCGCCCGCCTCGAGGCGTTGAACTCCACCGGCAGGGTGATCAGCGTGAAGGCGACCGCAGCGGCGAACAACGCAATCCCCACATTCAGCAACACCTCTGCCTGAAAGAAGAGTCCAATGAAGAAGAGCGGGAACGCGAGCTGCGAGCCGAAACTGGCTACAGGCACCACGGCTGAGCGCAGCGCCAGCGGGGCGTACCCTCTGGCGTGCTGAATGGCATGCCCCGCCTCGTGGGCGGCAACCCCGACTGCGGCCACCGAGATGGACTCAGGCGCCGAGAGGCGCAACGTCTTGCTGCGCGGGTCGTAGTGGTCGCCGAGCCGTCGCTGGGTGCCCTCGACGTTCACCCCGGAGATCCCTTCCCGGGAAAGGATGTCGCGGGCCACCTGGGACGCGTTGATTCTTGCCTGGGTGGGCACTTGTGCGTATTTCTTGTAGGTCGACTGCACCTTGTACTGCGCGTACATGGCGAACAGAAGCGCCGGAATCAGCAGCACCAAGGTCTCAGGGTAGAACAACCAGATCATGCCTCCACCTCCTCGCGGGGCGAGCCGGGGACGATTATACGGCCCGGGTCAACAAAACAGGGGGAAGGGGCCGATAGGCCGGATTCTGTCGCGGGGAGCCATCCGTCTATGCGGCCTACCCGGAAGCATCGGGCGGGCCACCCTCAAGCGCTTCCCTATTTGGCCTTGCTCCGGCTGGGG
>PWTC01000044.1 GCA_003563005.1 Candidatus Acetothermia bacterium | reverse complement strand
CCGAGCGCAGCTTGAGCGTGGGGACCACCGTCTTGCTGTCCACAGTATAGGTTGTGTCGATGTCAGCGTACAGCTCGAGATGGCCGCATGCAGAGCATGGGATGTGGACATCACGGAGGATGGCGCGGAGGGACTCGAAGCCGGTTTTAGTGAACCAGAGTTGGACTTCTGTTGGGAGTTGGCAGCAGAACCACATCCAGCGCACGGAGAAAAGCTGAGAGACGAAGCCCAGGGTGATGCCGCGGAAACGCGTTGTGCTCGAGAAGGAGAAGTCGTCCATGTCCCAGGTTCCCGCAAGCTGGCTGTAGGAGGTCGCTTCGTCCCCGGTGAGGTAGAACGTGTGCGTCCAGGTGGCGCGGACAAGTTCGAACTGAGTGAGATTCTGCAGGAACTGAAAGGTCGGGGACTGTGGATCGAACTGCAGCGTGGGGCGCACGCTGAGTCCACCGAGCGACAGCTCTCCCGCAAGCTTGAACGCGTTGAACTGTGAGTTCGTGATCGAGACGCTGCCCTCAACGCCCAGACCGCTCGTCCGGTAGTTGGTGGTGAGCGTGGAATCGAACCGAGCTACTGCAGCGGGCGGGGCACGAACGACCAGTGTTGACCCCCATGCGCCGCTGAAGGTGCCAAGAGGATACCCTCGGCGCACGACGTTGATCTCCACCAAGCCTGTGGCGATCGCTCCGAAGGGGTCGCTGACCATGAAACTGATGCTGTCCAGCCCTTCAAAGCCATGCTCAGGAGTGTACACGGCGACCACATAGGCAGTATGGGGGTGCGTATAGCGCACTGCGGTGAGATCGGCATGCAGCGTACCGTGCTTGGGCCCCGATAGGAGTTCGAAGGACAACGGATGTGCTGCCGGGTTGTCCCCATCTAGATCGGGATCCGTGGCGCGAAGCGTAAACGTGCGTCGGGTGCCCATAGGGATCGAGAGGCTTGTATCTTCCGCCTGAGGTGCGCTGTTGGCGCAGTGCACAGTGACGGAGACCGTCGCGCTATCGGTGTTGAGCGTGCCATCCATGATGGTG
Source organism: Candidatus Acetothermia bacterium (assembly GCA_003563005.1). Taxonomy (GTDB): domain Bacteria; phylum Bipolaricaulota; class Bipolaricaulia; order Bipolaricaulales; family Bipolaricaulaceae; genus PWTC01. Next base: position 1,726 of record PWTC01000044.1, on the reverse strand, counting down.
TAGGTGAACGCATCGCTCCCGCAGTATCCACGCTCGGGTGCATAGCGGATCTGGGTGCCGACGATCTGCGCCGCCCCGTGGCTGGGTTGTGTCAGGGAGGCGATGCTGATGCCTGTTCCCGTGTCGTTGTCCAGCGCGGAGATGAGCACAGGTGTGTCCTGGTAGGTTACGGCCACGTCGTCCTCGGCCTGGGGCAACCCGTAGACCACCGAACAGATGGCGAGCAGCATACACACCAATGTCGAAGTGCAGCACCACCGTGACTTGTCCATGTCGAGAGCAGCTTGCCTGACAGAGGGAGGCGCGACTCAGTTCTGGTTCGCCTTGAGATCGGACGTCGGTCCGTGATGCTGATTACGTTGCAGCGACCACATGCAAGATTCGGGGGCCCCGAGTTGTGCCTCGGGGCCCCTGCGCACCGGGATGAAGTGCGGGTCCGTCGTCGCCCCCTTGCGAGAGCGTGGGCGCCGTGCGTTCAGTCGACCACCTCGATGCGCATGTGCTGGAACCTCGTTCCTGCGAGCGAGATCCAGACGTGGTACAGGTCAACATCGAGGGCTCGAGTGTCGACTGTGAACTCGAAGTTCGTGGTCCCGGGGATCCTGCGCCCGGACACGACCATGGCCTCGACCTCAGGAGGCAAGGCGGCACCGGCCGCCCCAGCCGCCCGATGGGCGTGGGTCACGATCAACCGAGGCAGACAGGTGATCCGGTCGCACACGTCTGGCACCACAGCGTAGAGGAGCAGTATGGTGCCATGGCGCACCCGGACCGGGTCCCGCCACGCTGCCTGCTGGATCAGCGTCTGCTCGTTGGTCGCCCGGGCTGTCGCCACGAGGCAGTCCTCTTCGGCGTCCAGCCCGCTGACAATGATGTCCATGTTCGTTGCCCAGTTGTCGTCGAAATCAGGAGCGCCCAGGTCGATCCGCTCCATGCTGCCGAGCTCATGGCCTTCCTTCATTCCGTAACCCGCGATCCAGCCGTCTCGGTCCGGGCTGTCGGCGTTGGCCGTGTCCTCAAGGATCCCGGTGGGCGTGCGCAGTTCCATCACATCCCCGCACGGTGAGAGGAACAGCGGATAGGGTTCCTCGGTGTCGTAGATCAGGTCGGCCACGACATCCGAGACGACCGCGTCATGCCCGCGCTCCAGCAAGTAGAAGGAGTGTGGTGCGAACAGTCCCTCCAGTTCCACCGTCTTCCAGGGCTCTTGGTATTCGGCCTTCACGACGATCTGGCCCGCTCCCGTAGCGGTGAGGGTCACCGCAGCGGTGCCCGTGCCGCCGGTCAGGGTGACGGTGTCCGGGGTGACGAACTCCCCTCCGGCCGCGTTGTGTTCGAAGCTAAAGCTGACCGTGCCGCCGTCGATCACCGGGAGCCAACCATCGCCTTGCCAGACCTCGACGAGCGCTCGGAGGGTATGTGCCTCGCCTGTCTGGACGGTCGTTTCGGCTGGTTCAAGCGTGACCCTCGTCTGGAAGTGCTTGGGGGGTTCATCAGGTTCATCCGTCAGGGCGGGCGCCCCTCCTCCCCTGCCCGTTGCGGATGTTGCCTCCTCGTCGCCGATGTGGAACGTTGCCAGCGCCGTCTCGGGTTGTTTGCGCCGCCAGCGGAGGATCCATCCTGTGAGTTCGACGGTCTCACCTGACAGGTTGGCCAGCTCGATCCACTGGTGCTCCGGGCCGACCTCAGTCCCGCCCCAGGCGATCTCGCTGATGACGATGCGGCT
>PWTC01000076.1 GCA_003563005.1 Candidatus Acetothermia bacterium | reverse complement strand
TCTGCCCGATTCATCATAGCGGTAGGTGTGACCGCCGACCTCGACGTACTCCCCCATTCGGGGTTCTGTCGGAAATGCACGCAATCTGAGGACCCTCGCTTGCCCTAGTCGTATCCATGAATGGCCGTCACTAAGGTAGAACGTGTACACTACGAAGGTGCCTTCGTCGGTGGCCTCCTCCGTGATCACAGCGATACTCGTGCCCTCTTCGTCTACATCCGGCAAGTCGTCAGCTGCGTCCCTGTAGTACACGCGATCTGTGCGCATATGGCAGTCGTGCCACCTTGCATGGCCACATGCCTCCACGAACTTCTCCACAGAGTACCAGATCGCGTAGACGCTGCGATATTGGCACTCATCCGCTATGCGCCTGAGGCTGATGCTTCCCACGCAGTATGGGTCCCTTTGAACGCTGAGATGAACGGGGGGGCCGATGCTGGCCACGGGTCTCGTTCCGATGAACCCGAGGTCTCCTGCCTGCGCTGTGATCTGTGCTCTCCCGTAACCGGGCACACTCAGCGAGATCATGCTGACATCCCCGAACCAACGGATCTCCGGGCGGTCGAAAGATGGCTCGAGGGTGACCGTGACTTCGTGGTCTTCCAGGGGTTCGCCGTCCGGCCCGAGCAACTGGCCCTCAACGCTGAACGCAAACGGCTGGTTGAGCTCGGCGAAGAACCTCCCAGCCGCGTCCGTTCTCCCCGTGAAAGGCATCACCCGCGCTCCACTGTGAAAGACGGACACGGTGCCTACGTCGTACTCGACAGGGTCATCTGGGCCCGTCCGGTAGACGGAGAACTCGGTGACCATGACCTCCACGTACCCGGGCACACAGAACGTGAAGCAGATTGGTACACCACACTGGATTGGGGTGAGGGTGAAGTCCTGATAGGGTAGCGGCGTTCGCGCATCCATGAGCTCCCCGATCACGCCAACACCCGACGCAAGGGTTACTTCGAACTTGCCCTCGCCATCCGTTGTGCCGCTGATCGGCTCCGGCGGAAGGCGGCGGAGGGAAACGATGCCGACGTCATACGTCAATGCCTCATCCCCATCGCGGTGCACGGCGAACTCGGTGATGGTGATATCCTCGTACCCAGGCATGGAGAACGTTAACCCACCGAGATCTTCTATGGTGAAGGTGTCTCCCCTGGGCCAGAGGCCAATGGAAAACTCCGCATTGCGGATCGGCCGATTCTTGCACTCAGTGAGGAAGCTGGTTACGGAAACCCCGGGCCCAAGGGTCAGGGTGAACTCACCATCCCAGTCCGTCCTTCCCCAGGCGTACTGCTCTGGCCCGTGATCCGCAGAGTTCCCCAGGACGTGAAACACTGGCGCTGCACACAGTGCAGCCACAAGTAACACTCCGACGATCCCCATCCTGCTCCGATTGTGCATCCTCCTCTCCTTCAGGACACCCTGAGGGGCCTTGGGCGTAGGAGGAAGCGCGATGAAGACAGGTTGACAGCAAGACGCAGTAGGGACTGCGAGAGAAGCTACCTCTCTGCCCGGCCCACCGTCCAGGCATATTGGACTATACACCTGTTGCACGATGTTGCCTAGAGGTCCATTTTCCTTATGGGAAGACCCTTTGAGAACAGCACCTGCACGATCGCCGAATAGGCACGGGATGAGATCCGCACCGCGTTCGCCCCCAGACGTCTCTCTGGCGGCAAGGGCCTCGATGCGGTGTTCCCGATCGCACTCTGCGATCAACCGCCCCCCAGTCGATCCACCGGGCTCGCCTTCGCGTGTGCCTCCCTCAGTCCCCTCCCCGCGAGGTTCACGTAGATGCTTGTCGTGCCGGCGCTGCTGTGGCCCAGGATGCGCTGTAGGCTGAACGGGTCACCTCCGTTGCGGATGTACTGGACGGCGAAGCTGTGGCGGAGTCTGTGAGGCGACACCGACACATCCTGTAACCCTGCCCGGTCTGTGATGCGCTGGAGGATGCGTTGCACGTTCCGCTTATCCAAACGGGCACCGTTTCGTGAGGTGAACAGGGCATCCTCGACAACGGAGACACCACGGGCACTCAACCACGCCCGCATGGCCCGGTGGAGTCTGCGGCCCATGGACACATGGCGTTCCTTGTCGCCCTTGCCGTGGCGCACCCGGATACTCCACTCTCCCAGGTTGAGGTCGGAGAGATCGAGGCCGAGCAACTCGGAGAGGCGGACTCCCGTGTCGACGAAGGTGAGAAGCATGGCATAGTTGCGCACCCCTGCCCACGTGTCACGGCGGCAAGCAGACACCAGCTTGGCAACCTGTGTGCTTCCAAGGGACCGGGGCAAGCTCTTGGGAAGCCGGGGGATGTCAACACGCACCCTGAACGGACTGACCTCGACCAGTCCCTCCCGCTCCAGCCAGTTGAAGAACACCCGGATGGCCCGTCAGCCGGATGCTGATGGTGGCCCGAGAAAGCCGACGGTCTGGTAGATGAGTGGTGAAAGCGCGGAGATGAAGTTCAAAAAGGGCTTCCCCGTTAGTGTGGTCCCTAAGGAAACGGCCTAAGCCATCCGGGGCGAACGCGTACGTCTCAACCGTCCGTTCTGCCAGTCCCTTGCTGCGACAGAACAGCAGGAACGCCTCTACCCACTCCATGAAACTGCTACGAGAAACGACCACCGAACTACCTCCTTTCGGTGGTCGCGAATACGTCCTTGACGCCCCGGCCGCTCTGAGCTATCCTGCCGATAGGGACAGCGTTGCCGCTGCTTCCACCTTGGGGGCGTAGCTCAGTCTGGGAGAGCACCGGCTTTGCAAGCCGGGGG
>PWTC01000065.1 GCA_003563005.1 Candidatus Acetothermia bacterium | reverse complement strand
TGCGACAGCCATGGGGCGTTCTCGAACAGCCTGAGGGCAATCGTACCCCAGTGGCGCCCGGTAGCCAGGTGTGCATGGCGGCGGCGGCCTGCCTGGCCTTCGATGGGCTGCTTCTATCCAAGGCTCGAATGCCATCCTACGCCGATTCGGTCTGCTGGACACGCAGGTTCAGCAACGCCTTCCACGACTGTTGAGGCGGAAGGTCGTACTGCCAGACGAACAACACACATGTGGACTGATAGACGAGCTCGAACCCCGCCTCGGAGTTGTTCACCGTGTGGACCGGATAGCGCCAGAGTTGTGCATCGCCCGAGACCTCGAACTCCAGCGTCCATCGGTCCCATCCGTTCACGAAGCGCACGAGACGAACATCGGTTTCGCAGCCTGTTCCCGCGTTGTGCGCGTCAGGCAACGTGCGCCCGGGGACCTCGATGCGCCGGTCGGGGGCGTCCCCGGCGAGCAGTGCCAGGTTGAACTCGGACGCGTAGCGAACCTTCGCCCTAACGGAACCGGTGTTGATGACTTCAAGCTCGACACACGGCGTTCGCCCGCCCTCAGCGAGGCGCAGGGACTTGCAGATCGTCAGGTGGACGTTCCCGGGAAGGACGGCATCGCACTTCATGGTCACGCCCGAGCCGCTCCGTTCCAGTTCGTATGGCGCGGAGGCGAGTTCGACCAGCTCGCACGGCTCTTGCGCCGCCAGGCGCTCCACGGTTGCATCGTCGCGCAACAGGCGGTCGACCATCCCGAGGCGCTTACCGCGGTCCCACACGAGGTAGCGCTCCAGGTTGGCTTGTTTGGCCACCCGGATGTCGTGAATGCTCCGGGCGCCCTCGCCGCGCTCGGTGTCCGTAGCCGCAACCTGATCGTGGTAGGCCTCCCTGCGCCGGGCGATCGTGTTCAGGAAGTTGAACGGGAGTTCGAGCGAAGAGAGTTCACGGAGCGTGCCGCCCTCGTGGGGTGTGACCACCAGGGACCAATACGGGCTGCGCAGCACGGCCTCGGGCCTCCCGTCGGTGTCGACATCGGCGAGTTGCACATGCGCGGCCCGACCGCGGGCGAGACGCTCCGCCTGCAGCAGATGATGCCATACCGCATCGCGGAGGTGGGGGAGGTACACCCCGCCGAACAGCCCATGCCAGTACGCATCGTTGCTCTGCGCCTGCAGGATGTGGTCGAGGGCGCGGGCCCGATCGGGGCTGCGCATCGGCATCCGCCGGACGCGACGGCTCACCTCCAACACGCGCTTGTGCACATAGTCGGCCTCGGGGTACTTGGCGAGGAATCCGCGCCAGTGGCCTCCGGCGAGCTGCGACGCGAAGGGACGGAATTGGTCCCCGAGCAGTTGCTTGAGCTCCTCGAGTCTCCGGATTCCCGCAAGCGGCAACGCCCATTCCCCCAGTTCGAAGTAGCTTGTGGTCGGCAGGTACACGCGCCCAAGCGATGGTCGTTCTTCGAACGCCTCGCGCAAGGTCACCGTGCGCAGCCAACGCGCCTCGCGGGTCAGTGCTCGGAAAAACCGCTCCAGCCAGCCTTCCTCGTAGACCCAGCGTTTCGTGCCGGGCCACACACCGAGCTTCTCACCGTCGTCCACGAGGGAGAGCAGGGGACGCCGCCTTTGCTCGGCCTGGCCTCGGACGTACCCGATGACCTCGTCCACTTCGCGAAAGGGGATGAGGTAGCGCAGTTCCGCGCTGATCGGGAACAAGCCTACACTCTGGCCGAGGTGCTCGGTGGTGTAATGGCCGTCGAGCTCGTCCGAAGTGTAGCCGACGCGATGGAAGTGACCGTCGTCGATGGGCACATACTGCACACCACACGCATGCAGCAACGCGGGCAGGTGGGGTTCCCAGACCCGCTCGGCGAGCCAGGCGCCGAGGGGGTCCTGACGGAGTTCCTCACGGAGGAAACACCGCATTCTGTTGAGCTGCAAACGGGCATCGTGTTCGGAGATGACGGCGAGAATGGGTTCGTAGAACCCCCCACCCAGGAGTTCCACCCGGCCTGCGGCCGCCAAAGTGCGTAGTCGTGCGATGAACGTCGGGTGTTCATCACGGAAGAAGCCCCACAAGGGGCCTGTGTAATGGAGCACGGCCTTGATCCGCTCGAATCGCTCCAGGTGCTCGATGAACGGAAGATAGGCGTCACGGTATGCCGACTCCATGACCTCGGGGAAGTTGCCCACCGGCTGATGGCAGTGGAGCCCCAGTACGAGGTCGACGCTTCGCTCGGCACGTTCGTGAGATGTGGACATGACGCTGTCAGGTGATGTTACCCCCCGGTTCAGTGCACGTAAAGCCGGATCGGTTGCGCAGTGCGGGCGAACCCCATATAGTGGGCAGCGTGTGGGGTTGGCCACTGCGAGGTGGGAACGGACGTGAGCGCCGACCGGAGTCTGCTCTCCGAGGAAGACCTGTACCTCTTCAACGAGGGGAGTCACCTGCGGCTCTATGCCGTGTTGGGTGCGCACCCAACGGCCTGGAGGGGGACCGAGGGCACGCAGTTCGCGGTGTGGGCGCCGAACGCAGAGTGCGTCTCGGTGATCGGTGACTTCAACGACTGGAAGCCGGGTGCGGCACCGCTCCGCCCGCGAGGCGACTCGGGTGTATGGGAAGGCTTCCTGCCGGGGGTCGGCCGCGGGGCCCGCTACAAGTACCACGTCCAGTCGAGCTACAACGGATACCGTGTGGACAAGGCCGATCCCGTGGGCTACTTGCACGAGACGCCGCCGCGTACCGCGTCCGTGGTGTGGGAGCTTGCCTACGCCTGGGGGGACG
>PWTC01000122.1 GCA_003563005.1 Candidatus Acetothermia bacterium | reverse complement strand
GTGTATATTAGGTCGGGAGCGTGGGATGGAGGTGTTCACAGGTGAGCTGGAGCTCTTGCAGCGCAGCCTCCAGGGCGATCTGGAAGCGTGGGGTGAGATCGTGAAGCGCTACAAGGATGCGGCTTTCGGTGTAGCCCTGGCCATCCTGCGGAACCGGGCCGATGCCGAGGACGCCGTGCAAGAGGCGTTCATCCGCGCCTACGAGCGGCTCGAGCGGTACGACCTGTCGCGCCGCTTCTCCACCTGGCTGTTCACCGTGACGGCCAACGTGGCCAAGAATATGTTGCGCAAGAGACGGCCTGAGCCCGCTCTGAGCCAGCCTTGGCTGGAGGATCCCGCCCAGGCGGTACACAAGGACGAGACGCTCGAGTTGGTGCGTGAGGCGGTGTGGGCGCTTCCCGAGTCCTACCGCGCACCGCTCGTCCTCCGCTACTGGCAGGACTTGGAGCTCTCCGAGATCGGCCAGGTGTTGGGACTACGTACGGGAACGGTGAAGACGAGACTCCACCGTGGGCGCGCGCTTGTACGCATGCGTCTCGCGGAGCAGGGGGTGACCTGTGATGCAATATGACGACCTGGACGCGCTGATCCGTGATGCCTTGGCCGAAGAGCGTCGTGCCGCTGGGCGGCGCCTGGCGGGGCTGGAGGCGCGGGTGGCCGCTTCTCTAGCGGGACGCCCTCCCAAGGGATCATGGCGGCACCTGCTGAGCCGTGTTCTGCCAGCGAACCGTGCTTCCCGCTTCGCGTTGGTGGGGTCGTTGGTGGTGGCTTGTGTGGTGGGCTTCCTGCTCGGACGTGCGCTGCCCCTGGAGATGGAGCCGCTCCTCTCAGGTGGCGGGACCCTGTTTGCCGTGGTGGCCCCGCAGGCGAGTTCCGTGGCAGTGGTGGGGGAGTTCTCCGGATGGCAGCCTGTCCCGTTGGCAGATGCCGGGAGCCGTGGTGTATGGACGGCCGTATTGCCTCTCCCTCCGGGAAGGTACGAGTACGCGTTCGTCGTCGATGGCCGCTGGATTGGCCAAGATCCATTGGCCGATGAGTACGTGCGGAGCTTCGGTGAGTACGCTTCAGTACGGTACGTGCAGGAGGAAGCATGAAGGGGCTTGTGCTTGTTCTGGTTCTGCTGCCTGCGGTCATGACGTGGGCAAGCCCTGTGGTTCCCCAAGCTTCCCCCGACGAGGTACGTGACGCGATGCGCGCCGTGCCGGCGGCACGGGAATTGAAAGAGGCCATCCTCCCGCTCCTCGATGTCGCCATGGACGCAGGGCGCGTGACCCCCGGCGTTGCGGTGTTGTTCCTACGTGAGATGGGGCGACTGGGGAGGAGCGAAGCCGAAGCTATGCTGACCTTGCTTCTGCAGGGTCTGCGGGGACAGGTCCCCTTGAACAAGTGGATGAACGAGGGACTCAAGCCGTGGCGGATGCCGCGCCCCCCCAGTTGGCAGGATGTCCTGGAACAGCTTGAACTGAGGATGCGGCTGTTGCTTGCAACGCGGGCAGCCCTTGCTGGAGCTGGACTGCAGGAAGCTGTGAGGAACGACTGCGCCTTCGGCGAAGTGCTCGCCGAGGTGGCGTGGGCGGTGGGGGACTTCCTCGTCTCGGAGGGGAGGGACCCCGCGGACAGTGGTGCGCTTGAGCAGTTCGTGCGCGGGCGCCTGCTTCGGCTCCGTGGGACGTTGGTGGCCGCGGCGTTGGACCCGCTACTGGATGCCCTGTCGCCGGAGATGGTGGCGGGGATCGTCGCAGAGGCATTCGCCCCTCAGAGGAGGTAGCGCGTGAAGAAGCACGGGTTGTCGCTGCTGGCAGCATTGGTCTTGGCCGTGTTGGCGTTCGGCCAGGTGGAGCCCTTGGGGATCATCGTGGAGCCCCCGGAGCCGGATGCGCTCACTGTGAGGGTGTGGACAGACAGGCCTGTGTACCAGGTGGGCGACGCGGCACGTGTTCACTTCGAGATCAACAAGCCGGCCTTCATATACATCTGGGACATCCGCCCCGACAGCACGGTTGCGAGGATCTTCCCGAATCAGTTCGAGACACAGAACTACTTCCAGGCAGGGCAGCACGTGCTCCCGACGCCGGGCATGGTCTACCGGGTGGCTCCTCCTCTTGGCACGGAGTGGCTGCAGATCATGGCTGTAACGCAACCGATACCCTACGAGCAGCTCGGGGGAGATCCTGCAACGCTGGGCGCAGAGGTACTCGGGCTGATCCCCGAGCCAGCCGAGCGCGCGTTCGACTTCACGAACTTCGAGATCGTGGCCGCCGCGCCGCCGCCGCCGGGGACGCTGACGGTGCGCTCGACGCCGTCGCTCTCACAGGTGTACATCAACGGTGTACTGCGTGGTTGGACGCCGCTCACCCGTGACCTGACGCCGGGTAGCTACACGGTGTTGGTCCGGAAGTCGGGGTACCAGGACGAGACGAGAACGGTGACCATCCGAAGCGGGGTGACGCAGTCGCTGAATGTCGCGTTGGCCCCCCTAGTGGCGCAGCTTCCTGACCTTGTGGTGCAGTCGATCAGCCACGCGCCTGCGAATCCGAACATCGGTCAGACGGTGACGTTCAGCGTGACCATCCGTAACCAGGGGAACGCCTCGGCGGGCACCTTCTGGGTCCGCCTCCAGGGCAACGGCCCGGCCGACATCAGGAGCATCAGCTCCCTGGCCGCTGGCGCCTCGCAGACCCTCAGCTTCAGCCTACCGCTGACGATGAGCCCGGAGACGTTCACCGCCACCGCGGACGTGTACAACCAGGTGGCGGAGAGCAACGAGGCGAACAACACGCGGACGC